>NZ_JALW01000031.1:0-58004 GCF_000710795.1 Enterobacter sp. T1-1
CTCAGTCACATTTTCCAGCACCGTTTTTTGCTCTTCTACCGGCGGCGGGGTGATGGTTGGAACGGGCTCCTGGGGCGGTGTGGCGGCAATTTTTCGCAGCTGATCGACTAACTCTTGCCGGGAGGTGTCGTTTTCCAGCACATCGGCAAGGGCACTGTAGGCGGCTTTTTTCTCTTCTGCATCCGGTTCCGGTGGAGGCGTTTTTTGCTGCGCAGTGGACGTTCCGGTGGTGACGCCGGGGATAGCAACGGCTATCGATGGCGCACTAAACAAGCTAAGCAACAACAGCAGGATCCACGGCACGGTGCCCTCCGGTGAAAATGTCGAACAAAATGATAAGTATAGAGGGCAGGGAGCGAAGGGCGTGTTTTGGGAACAATCTGGCGTAAAAAAGCCGGGCATGCCCGGCTTTGCATTTCAGAGGTCTGGTAATCAGGAGACGTGCTGCAGGAACTCCTGCAAACGCTGGCTTGGCGGGTTTGCAATCAGCGCCTGCGGGTTACCGTCTTCTGCGATACGGCCTTTATCAATGAAGATAAGGCGGGATGCCACTTTCTCAGCGAAGCCGATTTCGTGGGTCACGATCACCATCGTCATGCCTTCTTCGGCCAGATCCTGCATGACTTTCAGCACCTCGTGGCGCAGCTCCGGGTCGAGTGCGGAGGTTGGCTCATCAAACAGCATCATTTTCGGTTTAACCGCCAGCGCGCGGGCGATAGCCACACGCTGCTGTTGTCCACCGGAAAGTTCTGAAGGGTAGTGGTGAGCACGTTCTGCGAGGCCCACTTTCGCCAGCAGATCTTTAGCCAGCGCTTCCGCCGCCGCTTTGTTGGCACCGCGTACGCGCAGCGGGCCAAACATCACGTTTTCCAGCGCCGTCAGGTGCGGGAACAGGTAAAACTGCTGGAACACCATGCCCGCTTCCTGACGAATCAGACGGTCATCCACTTTCGGATCATTCACTTTCAGACCATCGACGATCAGATCGCCACTGGTGATCTCTTCCAGCTTATTGATGCAGCGCAGCAGCGTGGATTTACCGGAGCCAGAGGGCCCGATAATCACAACCACTTCACCCTGTTTGATGCTCAGATCGATATTGTGCAGCACCTGGGTTGGACCAAAGTGCTTGGATACGTTTTTAAATTCAATCACAGGATTTTCATCCTTCTTTCAAGACGACGCAGAACGAAGCTCAGAACCAGAGTGATAATCAGGTAGACAACGGCTACCGCACTCCAGATTTCCAGCGCACGGAAGTTGCCAGCAATGATCTCCTGGCCCTGGCGGGTCAGTTCAGCAACGCCAATAACGATGAACAGCGACGTGTCTTTGATACTGATGATCCACTGGTTGCCCAGCGGCGGCAGCATGCGGCGCAGCGCCAGAGGCAGAATTACGTGACGGATGGTTTCGCGACGCGAAAGACCTAACGCCAGACCCGCTTCACTGAAGCCTTTATGAATCGACAGCACCGCACCGCGCGTAATTTCCGCGATGTAGGCACCTGAGTTGATCATAATGGTCACGACGGCGGCGCTGAACGGGTCGATGCGCAGGTCGGTGAAGGCCATTGGCAGGGCGAAGTAGATGAACATGACCTGTACGACAATAGGCGTGCCGCGGATCACTTCGATGAAAACCAGTGCGATGTGGTTTGCAATCCAGCCACCGTAGGTGCGGGCGAAACCGGCGACAAGACCGATAATCAACCCGCCAACCAGACCGAGGACCGAAATCCACAGGGTCATTTTAGCGCCTTCAAGCAAGAGAGGAATGGCAGGCCAGATGGCGCTCCAGTCAAACTGCATGATGTATTCCTGTATACCGTGGTGAAAAACGAAAAACGTAGGCCCGGCAAGCATGAGCGTCACCGGGCGTTACAAACCTGAATTCAGGTAAAATTATTTAGGCTCGGTACCGAACCATTTTTTGTAGATTTCGTTATACGTGCCGTTCTCTTTCAGGGTTTTCAGCGCACCGTTAACTTTCGTACGCAGGTCGTCGCTGCCTTTCGGGAAGGCAATACCGTACTGCTGTGCTTCCAGAGACTCACCGACCGCTTTGAACTTACCGTTGCCTGCGGTTTTGATGAAATAGAGGATGTTAGGCGTATCGTGCAGAACCGCGTCAGCACGGTTGGTGCCAAGTTCCATATAGGCGTTATCGATGTTCGGGAACTGGCGCAGATCTTTGGTTTTGATGTTCGCTTTCGCGTAATCAACGGAGCCGGTGCCGCTCTTCACCGCCACCACTTTACCGTCGAGATCTTTCACGCTTTTAACGTCGTTATTGTCAGCTTTGACCATCACCAGCAGGCCGCTTTTGTAGTAGCCGTCAGAGAAGTCGATCGCTTTTTTACGCTCATCAGTAATGGTGATGCCTGCCAGGGCCAGGTCTACGTTTTTGGTTTGCAGTGCCGGGATGATACCGCTGAAGTCCATTGGCTTCAGGGTGTAATCCAGTTTGAGTTCTTTTGCGATTGCGGCCCACAGATCCACATCAAAACCAACGTATTTATCACCCTGTTTGAATTCAAACGGAACAAACGCCGTGTCGGTGGCTACAACCAGTTTATCGGCGGCCTGAGAAGAGACCGCAAAAGCCAGGGTAAGTGCAGCCAGTGAAACTTTTAATACAGACTTCATAGCATTTCCTTTTATATCCACGGGGCGATCCCCTGCGAGAACGACAGGCACAATGAAAAAATCGTGCCAACTTTACAAGCTGTTGTTTTGCAAAGGGGAGGATGTCATGCATTGCACAATAAGCGTGGCAATGATGTCTGATTGCACCAAGGTGGAGCACCGTTTTGGTGCGCGTCGTTTGGCTCAACTGACGGGGAGATATTTAGCGCAAATAATGATGAAAAAACAATCTTCCGTTAACGGTTGTGTGAGGTGATTATTACATTTCTTTCACGTTTGCAGCGTCTCAGTGGAAAAGTGTGCACCATAAATGTGCAAAACCCTCACCAGAGGCGAGGGTTTGATAGAAAATTCGTATGGATTATTCGATGTTAGATTCGATAAACCACAGGAATTGATCCAGGTCGCGAGACGCGGCGGTGAAGATATCCGCAGTATCTTCGTCTTTAGCCTGGCTAATTGCTTTACGCACGTCGTTAGCCACAATCGCATAACGGTCTGCCAGCTCTTTCAGGTGATCCTGAACGGTGTGAATATCCAGCGGATAGCTTTTCAGTGGCGTTTTGCTGTTAATCACCTGCGTGGTACCCAACGCCACACCGCCTAACTGCACGGCGCGTTCGGCCATGGTGTCCAGGTGGGTGACCAGTGCTGTGCGGAAGCCATCCAGCATTTCATGAACGGCAATAAAGTTTGCACCGCGCATATTCCAGTGGGCCTGTTTGGTGATCAGCGAAAGATCGATGAACTGGATCACCTGGCGATTCAGCAACTCAATCGTTGCTTTTTTGTCGCTGTCCGATACATCGTTACGGGTATAAAGCAGATTAGACGCTTTCGTTTTCACCAGTTTAGCGGTACTCATAATCTCATATCCTCTTGATGTTTATGTCCCAGGTAATTACGGAACTAAGTATAGCACCGGATTTTTTCCCTGCGGTTTGGCTGTGCCTATTGGTTTAATAGCAAGAAGGGAGTTGAATTATTAACTGGTTGAACCATATGGTATTTTTTAAAATTGACACAGATCAATCTTAATTCTCTATTTCCCATTAAGGGCGAGAGAAATATGACTTTTCGATGACGAAGAATGTAAGAAATTATAAATAATACAGAACTGGCCTTTATTCTGCATGGCACCGAGGCCATGCAGAATATACGGTATTAGCGGATGTCCACTTTCTCAACTTTTGGCTCAGGGCGCATGGTGAGCGTTGACCCCATCGACGCCGCAATAATGGAGCACAGCGCCAGCGTCTGGGTAAAGGTGAGGGTTTCCCCAAGGAATACCATACCGGAGATGGCGGCCAGTGCAGGCTCCATGCTCATCAGGGTACCGAAGATGCGCGTCGGCAGCCGCGTGAGGGCAATCATCTCCAGTGAATAAGGCAGAGCCGTTGAGAGGATGGCGACAGCAAAACCCACCGGCATTACTGACCACTGCCAGATAGAGTCCGTCGCCTGAGCCATACCCAGCGGAACAAAGATGATGGCGGCAATGAGCGAGCCCAGCGCCACGGTCGCCGGGCCGTGCTCTTCGCCGGCGCGCTGACCCGTGAGGATATACACTGCCCAGCAGGCTCCGGCGCCCAGAGCCAGCGCGGCACCCGTCAGGTCGATTTCAGAGACGCTCTGGCCAAGCGGCAAGAGGAACCACAACCCCAGAACGGCTAACACCACCCAGATAAAATCGACAGGCCGTCGGGAGGAGAAAAGGGCCACCGCCAGCGGGCCGGTAAATTCCAGCGCGACGGCAATCCCCAGCGGAATGGTCTGGATAGAGAGATAGAACATATAATTCATGGCCCCCAGCGCCAGCCCGTAGAAAAGCAGCGGGAGGCGCTGCTCTTTTTTGACGCGCAACCGCCAGGGTTTAAAAATGACCACGAGGATCAGGGTACCCAAAGCGATACGCAGGGCAGTCACCCCCGGTGCGCCTACCAGTGGAAAGAGCGATTTCGCGAGGGACGCGCCACTCTGTATAGACAGCATCGCAATCAGAATTACAGCAACCGGCATCCAGACCGATGACGTGCGGGATATCCCTGGCATCCTTTCTCCTGTCAATTTTTGTCAAATAGGGTAAAAGCCGCAGTGTAATTGAAATATGGCGCAACGGTTGAGCTACTGTTGAAAAAAAACCAGGGAAAATCCGTAAAATGGATAAGCGTTGCTGGTTTTATCGCCTGTCAGATTAGGAATAATCTGGATGAATGTAACGGCGTTGACGCGCAGTATGAGTATTTAGCAACAGAAATCCTTTGTGATTTGAACAAGATAACTGATGCTGGAAACGTTCTGTTACAGGAAAGGTCCCGTTAGACATCACGAATCACAAAGAGTTTCGCAAATTTTTTTGATATATTTAAAACTTACGGATTTACTTGAAGCACATTTGAGGTGGTTATGAAAAAAATTGCATGTCTTTCAGCACTGGCCGCTGTACTGGCTGTTTCCGCAGGTACCGCTGTAGCTGCTACTTCCACTGTTACCGGTGGTTACGCTCAGAGCGATATGCAGGGCGTAATGAACAAAGCTAACGGTTTCAACCTGAAGTATCGTTACGAGCAGGATAACAACCCACTGGGCGTGATCGGTTCTTTCACCTACACCGAGAAAGATCGTTCTGAAAACGGCGCATACAACAAAGGCCAGTACTACGGCATCACCGCTGGTCCAGCTTACCGTATCAACGACTGGGCAAGCATCTACGGTGTTGTAGGTGTTGGCTACGGTAAATTCCAGCAGACCGAAAACCAGGGTCTGAACCGCACAGCAAGCAACAGCGACTACGGCTTCTCCTATGGCGCGGGTCTGCAGTTCAACCCAATCGAAGACGTTGCTCTGGACTTCTCCTATGAGCAGAGCCGTATCCGCAACGTTGACGTTGGCACCTGGATCGCGGGCGTAGGTTACCGCTTCTAATCACTTCGGTGAGCCAGTAAAAAATCCGCCCATGTGGCGGATTTTTTTTTGCATGGTAAAAGCAAAACGGCAACCAAGGGTTGCCGTTTTTAGTGTTTTTTCCCTCTCCTGTGAGAGAGGGCCAGGATGGGGGCATCAGACCGCACAGCTTACTTACTCTTTATATCGAAAATATCCGTACCCAAATGGTTATAGTCAACTTTCTGTAACTTGAAGTTGGTAACGTACACTGGGGGAGCTTTCTTGTTTGAGATAAACGGGTAAGCATTTTTGATCTGCTCTGCTGAAATCCCCGTCCACTGCGAGAAGAACGTCAGGAAATCATTGGCCGAGCGGCGCGCGGTGATAATACGATGCTTCTTGTCATCACTCGATAACACCATAAACGGTACCTGGAAGTTTTGCTGGAATTTATCGTCGTGCGCCAGATACTGCACCTCTTTACCGCGCTCTTTAAACGCCAGCCCGTGATCCGAGAAATAAACCATCGAGAAACTCTCACCCGTATTACGTAGCTGATCGTACAGCTTGCTGAGCAGTTCGTCGGTTTGCGTCATGGTGTACAGATAGCAAGAGGTCTCTTTAGATTGCACAAACTCGGCGTATTTCCCCTGCGTGCGGTCACAGGCCTGAGGGTGCGAACCCATCAGGTGCAGGACGATCAGTTGTGGCTGCGTGCGCTGCGTGGCAAAAACCTGTGCCGTCATCTTGAGCAATGCTTCGTCTTTGGTATTTTTATCGGCTTCAAAATCCCCGTTTTTCAGGAACTGCACTTCATCGGCACGCTTCGCGATGCTGGCAATGGCGGTATCGTATTCGCCAATTTGCCCCTGATTAGAGAACCACCACGTCTGAAAACCGGCACGGTTTGCCAGCGTGACAAAGTTATCCTGATACTGTGGTTTGCCGTCGACAACGCGGTTCAGGGTCAGGCCGAGCGATTTCTGCGTCGAGCCGCTGGCCGCAATATAATCGGTAAACAGGGTACCGTTGACGGAGCTGGCGAACGGCGTGTTATCCCAGTGTCCGCCGAACGCGCCCATCGCATCGCGGCGTGCGCTTTCGCCGATGACGACCACATAGGTATGGTACTTCGGCTTCACCGCCAGCACGTTCCAGGTGTCTTTCATATTGGAGAGCTCAGCCATTCGCGCCTGCTCGTCGAGAACTTCCTGGTTATTAACGACAACGTCTTTTACAAAGCGGAACACCGGGTAGCCGGTATCCTTCAGCTTGAACACGCCGCCCCAGGCCAGGTTTTGCACGGGGGTGACAAAGAAGGTCACTACGCTGAATGCCAGGCACAGCGTCTCTATTTTTCCCCACGCTTTTTTCTCTTCGGGTTTACGACGCACCGCTATAACGCCAAGCGCAAAAATAAAGAGGCCGACCACGTAGCTGTACCACGGGAAGATCGTCAGGATCTCGGTCGACTCTTCCATGTTGGTCGAGTGCAGCGCCAGCAGGGTATTAAAGTTTGGCGAACCGTAAGCCTGACCAAACGGGAAATAGAGCGCTGCAATCAGGGAGCAGATGCCCACTAACGTTTTTTGCGCGCGCGGCGCGGTACGCCACAGCAAATGCAGAATGCAGGTAAACGCAACGGCATACAGCAGGCTGAAGGGGTAACCCAGCGCAAAGTTAATCAGCAAGGATTGTAAAAAGTAGAATGCCGTCCACGGACTTAAGGCCCGACTGCGCGTAACAACGGTGTCTATCAGGGTTAAATTCATAGGTCACTATCATGCATAAAAACGCCATGTGCTCACCCTGGCGTCAAGGGTCATAACCTGCCTGACAGTGCGTGGAGAGGGAATGAGGGTCCGCTTCAGCGAGCCGCAAATTGTGCAGGGCTGCAAGAAGATAGTGCGAGCGCTAAATAATATCAACCGTTGCTAAGCAGATGTTTTGCGAAGAGGATTGCAAATCCGTAAAAAAAACCGGGAATAGGGCGGCCGGAGGCCAGTTTACAGCGGGAATATGACGGCAAAATGAAGCGGCGTACCGCAACGCCGCTTAGTGGGAAGGTTTGTCGTCCTGATGTGGCTTGTTGTTAAACATATCGCACAGCATGTTCAACAGCATTAAGCGCACCCTGAAGGGGGAGTGAGTAAACACGGTCATACACCTCTTGAATTCGTTCATAAGACCTCCTGATTTTTGATCCCTTCGATCCGTGAAGGGTGACTGCATTACATACAGATATAGCACAGGCTATATTGTATAGCTATGGCTATTTCGTTAATTTTTTGTGCTTGTAGAGGTATGGTTTACAATGTGCGCTCTCGATACCGGGCGCTGGAAGCGTCACCCCACTGAGGAAGTACAATGAACCGTCGCGCAGGTAAGCCAACAATCAGAAAAACGACGCAACTGGTGAATGTGGAAGAGCACGTCGAAGGTTTTCGTCAGGTGCGTGAAGCCCACCGACGTGAACTGATTGATGATTATGTTGAGCTGATTTCCGATCTGATTCGCGAGGTCGGGGAAGCACGTCAGGTTGATATGGCGGCCAGGCTGGGGGTTTCGCAGCCAACCGTTGCGAAGATGTTAAAACGTCTGGCCTCCGTCGGCTTAATCGAAATGATCCCGTGGCGCGGCGTCTTTCTGACGCCGGAAGGGGAGAAGCTGGCGCAGGAGAGCCGCGAGCGCCACCAGCTGGTGGAGAACTTTTTGCTGGTGCTGGGCGTAAGCCCGGAGATTGCCCGTCGGGATGCGGAAGGAATGGAACACCATGTCAGCGAAGAGACGCTGGTGAAGTTTCGTGAGTTTACGCTTAAATATGGTTCCTCCGCTGAATGAAAATCCCTGGACTGCAGGCCCTCACGCGCGATCGCTTCTTTCATCTCTTATTGATTATTGGTGTAGGTTTAAGCCTTTTTGTGCCGTTTGCGCCCCAGGCCTGGCCTGCGGCGATTGACTGGCGCACTATCATTACCCTGAGCGGGTTAATGATGCTCACCAAAGGGGTGGAGCTGAGCGGCTACTTTGACGTGCTGGGGCGCAAAATGGTGCGCCGGTTTGCCACCGAACGCAGGCTGTCGTTGTTTATGGTGTTCTCCGCCGCGGTGCTGTCGACCTTTCTCACCAACGATGTGGCGCTGTTTATCATCGTGCCGCTGACGCTCACCCTGCGTAAGCTGTGCGAGATCCCGGTGAGCCGGTTGATCATCTTTGAAGCGCTGGCCGTCAACGCGGGCTCGCTGTTAACCCCTATTGGTAACCCGCAAAACATTCTGCTCTGGGGACGTTCAGGGTTATCGTTCGCCGCCTTTACCTGGCAGATGGCGCCGCTGGCGCTGGTGATGATGGCGTCGCTGCTGGCGGTCTGCTGGTTTGCCTTCCCGGATAAAAAACTGCAATACCACAGCGGCACAACCGGCCCGCAGTGGCAGCCTCGTCTGGTCTGGAGCTGCCTGGGGCTGTATATCGTCTTTCTGTTTGCGCTGGAGCTGCGGTATGAACTGGCGGGCGTGCTGCTCGTGGCGGCTGGTTTTGTCGTGCTGGCGCGACGCGTGCTGGTGAGCGTGGACTGGACGCTGTTGCTGGTCTTTATGGTGATGTTCATCGACGTGCATCTGCTTATCCAGCTCCCGGTGCTGCAACACGTGCTGCACAGCGTCAGCGGTCTGTCTCAGCCGGGGCTGTGGCTGACGGCGATTGGCCTCTCGCAGGTCATCAGCAACGTGCCTTCTACCATTTTACTGCTCAACTATGTTCCGCCGGACTCGCTTCTGGCCTGGGCGGTTAACATCGGCGGGTTTGGTCTGCTGCCCGGCTCGCTGGCCAACCTGATTGCCCTGCGGATGGCGAACGATCGCCGCATCTGGTGGCGCTTCCATCTCTGGTCGATCCCCATGCTGCTCTGGGCTGCGGCGATCGGTTTCGGATTATTCCTTCTCATATAGTGCGCAATTTGTCAGTTTTTCCTGGCAAACGTATAGCAACGTCCTAGTTTTAGTGAACGGCATAGTGTGATGCCGCTCACTGACAGGACCGTTGCTGAACTATGGCTGAAGAACAAAACCCGCCTGCTGACGAGCAGGACAAAAACAATAATGAGCGTAAGCGTCCGGGCAAAAAACCGTTAATTATCCTCGGCATTGTCGTGGTGGTGATGGTCATCGTGGCGCTGGTCTGGTGGTTTTTAACCCGTAACGAAGAGACAACTGACGACGCCTTTACCGACGGCGATGTGGTGACGATTGCCCCTAAAACGGCGGGTTATGTCACGGCGTTACATGTGCGTGATAACCAGCGCGTGAAAAAGGGCGATCTGCTGGTGGTTATCGATCCGCGTGATACCACCGCCCAGCGCGATCAGGCTCAGGCCCAGCTTGGCCTGGCTATTGCGCAGCTGCATCAGGCCCAGGCACAGCTGGCGCTCTCGAAAGTGCAATACCCCGCCCAGCGCGACGAAGCCAAAGCGCAGGTGCTGAAAGCGCAGGCAGACCTCGCCAACGCGCAGGCGGAGTATCGCCGCCAGCGCGGGGTCGATCCGCGTGCCACCACCCAACAAAGCATTGATTCCGCCAACGCCCAGCTGCGAAGTGCACAGGCCGCTCTGGCAAGTGCGCAGGCCCAGCTGGAAGTGGCGGAGCAGGTACAGCTGCAAATCCGCCAGCAGGAGACCAACGTCGAAGCGCGTGAGCGCCAGGTCGATCAGGCTAAAGCGCAGCTGGAAACCGCTAACCTCAACCTCTCTTACACCGAAGTTCGCGCCCCGTTCGACGGGTTTGTCACTAAGCGCAACGTGCAGCCGGGTACGCTGGTGCAGGCGGGCACGGCGCTGTTCTCGCTGGTCTCACCCAACGTCTGGGTGGTGGCCAACTTTAAAGAGTCTCAGCTTGAGCGCATGAAGCCAGGCGATAAGGTGGAGGTGTCCGTCGATGCCTGGCCAGATATGGCGCTTGAAGGCCATGTCGACAGTATCCAGCAGGGCAGCGGCTCGCGTTTCTCGGCGTTCCCGTCGGAAAACGCCACCGGCAACTTTGTTAAAATTGTCCAGCGCGTGCCGGTGAAAATTGTGATTGATAAAGGGCTGGATCCGAACAAACCGCTGCCGCTGGGGCTGTCGGTGGAACCGAAGGTCACCGTGGAATGACGGATCACAGCCACGACAACTGGAAGCCCGCCAGCAATCCGTGGGCGGTGGCGATTGTCGTCACGCTGGCGGTGTTTATGGAGATCCTCGACACCACCATCGTCAACGTGGCGCTGCCGCACGTGGCGGGTTCGCTCTCGTCCAGCTATGACGAGTCCACCTGGGTATTAACCAGCTACCTGGTGGCTAACGGCATCGTCCTGCCCATCTCGGCGTTTCTCAGCCGGGTGTTTGGCCGCAAGCAGTTCTTCCTGATTTGCATCGTGATGTTTACCGTCTGCTCGTTCCTGTGCGGGATCGCCACCGAGCTGTGGCAAATCATCTTGTTCCGTGTGATGCAGGGCTTTTTTGGCGGCGGCCTGCAGCCCACGCAGCAGTCGGTGCTGCTTGACTACTTTAAACCGGAAGACAGGGGCAAAGCGTTTGGTCTCTCCTCCATCGCCATTATCGTTGCGCCGGTACTCGGCCCGACGCTCGGGGGCTGGATCACTGACAACTACTCCTGGCGCTGGGTGTTCTTTATCAACATCCCGGTGGGGATAGTGACGGTGCTGGCGATCTACCAGCTGCTGGAAGATCCACCCTGGGAGAGTAAAGCCAAAGAGAAGCTGACTATCGACTGGACGGGGATCGGCCTGATCGCGCTTGGCCTCGGCTGTCTGCAGGTGATGCTCGACCGGGGCGAGGATGATGACTGGTTCTACTCGAACTTTATTCGCACCTTTGCGGTGTTAACGCTGGTCGGCATCATTGGCGCCATTTACTGGCTGATGTATGCCAAAAAACCGGTTGTTGATCTGCACTGCATGAAGGACCGCAACTTTACCATCTCCAGCCTGCTGATGGCGGGGATGGCGATGATCCTTTACGGCAGCTCGGTGGTGATCCCGCAGCTGGCGCAGCAGGATCTGGGCTATACCGCCACCTGGTCCGGGCTGGTGCTGTCGCCCGGCGCAGTGTTGATTGTATTGACCATCCCGCTGGTCCTGAAGCTGATGCCGGTGGTGCAGACGCGCTGGATCATCGCCTTTGGTTTTACCTGTCTGGCTGTGTCGTTCTTCTGGTCGCGCACGCTCACCCCGGATATCGACTTCGAAACGCTGGTGCTGTTCCGCAGCGCCCAGTCGATTGGGCTGGGGTTCCTGTTTGTCCCGCTGACCACCATTGCGTTTATTTCTATCCCGAGGCGGCTGAACGCGGATGCCGCGGCGCTGTTCACCATGTTCCGTAACGTTGCGGGCTCGATTGGCATATCGCTTTCCACGGCGGCCATCACCGAGCGCTCGCAGGCCCACAGCGCGCACCTTGCGTACCACGCCTCGCCGTTTAACGAGCAGTTCCAGCAGGCGATCCGCGAAAGCGCGCAGGCGATCCAGAACTTTACCACTCAGGTCGGCGACCCGACCGGCATTGCCACCGGGCGCATGTACCAGACCATGATTGAGCAGTCGCGCTTCCTGGCCTATATCGACGTATTCACCATTCTGAGCGTGGTGGCGCTGGTCCTGATTCCGTTTTGTTTGTTGCTCTCGCCGGTTAAGAGCGAGGGGAGTGCAGGAGCACATTGATGATACACAGACGTTTACACCCCCTGATGATAATGATGCTGCTGGCAGGTTGCGCCGTGGGGCCGGATTACCAGCCGCCTGCACCGCCTGCCGTCACGCACTGGAACGATAAAGGCGACAGCACGGTGAAATCACAAACCACCTCCGCTGCGACTAACCCGCGCTGGTGGAAAACGTTCGGCTCGCCGCAGCTCGACAGTCTGATTGAACGCGCCATCGCCGGGAATTTGTCCCTGCAACAAACGGTGCTGCGCATCGCTGGTGCGCGCGAACAGATTAACCAGGCGGGCGGGGCGTTTTATCCGTCGGTCAACGGTAATCTGCAGGCGACGCGCCAGCAGCTCGGCCTGGAAGGTGAGTTGAAGTCTCATGGGGTTTACGACCAGCTTGATAACGTCGATCCGGAACTCAGGGGTGCGTTAGGACCGCTGACGCAGCCGATCAACCTCTATCAGGGCAGTTTCGACGCCCAGTGGGAGATTGATCTCTGGGGTAAAGTTCGCCGTCAGGTTGAAGCTGCTGAAGCGCAGCAGAAAGCCGCTATTGAGCAGCGTAACGACGCGCTGGTCTCCCTTGAAGCCGAAGTGGCGCGCGCCTGGCTCCAGCTGCGCGGGGCGCAGAGCATTATTGCCACGCTGAACACCCAGATTAAAAGTGCGCAGCAAACGCTGGATCTGACCGAAAGTCGCCAGCGGGGCGGGCTGTCTCCGCAGATGGACGTAGAAAATGCGCGGGCGCAACTGGGCAACCTTGAAGCGCAACTGCCGCAATATCAGGCGCAGGAGCGGCAGGCGATGAACGGCCTGGCGATCCTGCTCGGCAAGCCGCCGGGGGCGTTGGATGTGGAACTGCAGTCCGCCCAGCCGATGCCTGCGCTGCCGGATATCGTGCAAACGGGTATTCCATCCACGCTGGCGCGACGTCGTCCGGACGTGCGAGAAGCGGAAGTGACTCTCCATGCCGCCACAGCGCAAATTGGCGTGTCGGTGGCCGAGCTGTTCCCGAGCTTTACCCTTTCCGGGCAGTTTGGCCTGCGTAACAGCGAATCCAAATGGCTCACCGACTGGAGCAGCCACTTCTACAGTTTTGGTCCGCAGGTCTCCATTCCCATCTTCCAGGGCGGAAGACTGGTCTCCAGCGTGAAAGTGGCGCGTGCGCAACAGGGGGCGGCGGTGCTGGATTATCGCCAGACGGTACTGACTGCGCTGGGGGATGTTGAGAATGCGCTGGTGAGTTACCGCACCGATCAGCAGCGTGAAGCGGGTCTGGCGAAGACCATCGATGCGCTGCAAAACGCCTTCGATCTGGCCAGCGATAGCTACCGGCAGGGAATTGCCAGCTTTATCGACGTGCTCGACGCCCAACGGCAGCTGGCACAGGCCGAGCAGCAACGTGCCCAGGCGCAGGTGCAAAGCGCGCTCGATCTGGTGGCGCTCTATAAGGCGCTTGGCGGCGGCTGGGAGCCCTATCAGCAGGTGCAGTTACCGGATTACGCCGTCTTTGGCAATGCCCCGCGCGGATAATATTCAGAGGATTGGGCAAGAAACGGACAGGAACGCCACATTCGCATTGGCCAGGGGGCGGGTATAACTATCAGGCACCCATCAAACGACATGTGAGGACTATCTTATGCGTTATCAAAAACTGGGCAATACCGGTCTGTTTGTTTCTGAACTGTGCCTTGGCACCATGACCTTCGGCGGTGAAGGTGGCATGTGGGGCAAGATTGGCCAGCTGCAGCAAAGTGAAGCCGAGCAGCTGGTGGGCCGTGCGCTGGATGCCGGGATCAACTTCATCGACACCGCGAACGTCTATTCCGAAGGCCGCTCGGAGGAGATCACCGGCCAGGCACTCAAGAACCTGAAAATTCCGCGCGAAAACGTGGTGGTTGCCACCAAAGTGTTTGGCGAAACGGGCACGGCGGGGGTGAACTCACGCGGCAGCTCACGCTATCACATTATCAGCAGCGTGAAAGAGAGCCTGCGCCGTATGCAGCTCGACCATATCGATCTCTACCAGCTTCACGGTTTCGACCCCGCAACGCCGATGGAAGAGATGCTTTATGCCCTGGATAACCTGGTGCAGCATGGGCACGTGCGCTACATCGGTGTCTCAAACTGGGCCGCGTGGCAGATCGCCAAAGCGCTGGGCATTTCCGAGCGACTGGGTCTGGCCCGTTTCGCGTCGCTGCAGGCCTATTACACCATCGCCGGACGTGATCTGGAGCGCGAACTGGTGCCAATGATGCAGAGCGAAGGCGTCGGGCTGATGGTCTGGAGCCCGCTGGCGGGTGGCCTGCTGAGCGGGAAATATGGCCGCGACGGGCAAAGTGAAGCCGGTGGCCGTCGTCTGGAGTTTGACTTCCCGCCGGTGGAAAAAGAGCGCGCCTTCGATTGTGTGGATGTGATGCGCACTATTGCCGAAAGCAAAGGCGTCTCCGTCGCGCAAATCGCCCTGGCGTGGCTGCTGCATCAGAAGGCGGTGACCAGCGTCATTATTGGTGCCAAACGGGTCGATCAACTGGATGATAACATCGCCGCAACGGGGATCCGTTTAAGCGAAGACGAGCTGAAACAGCTTGATGCCGTCAGCGCACTGCCGCGCGAATATCCGGGCTGGATGCTGGAGCGGCAGGGGGAATATCGTCGTAATCAGCTCGCACAGCAATAACCCTCCTTTCCCCGGCGGCGCGTCGTTTGCCGGGGCTTTTTTTCCCGCTCTGCTCACAAAATTCGATCCTCCTCTTTGATCGCTTTTACATCTTCGCCTATATGACTAGTCATGAAATTTAAATGACTAGTCATATAGGGAGAGACCATGAATCAATCACTGCCAGCCAACTTTTTATGGGGCAACTCGGTATCCAGCATGCAGACGGAAGGGGCATGGAATGAGGGCGGGAAGGGGATGTCGGTGTACGACATTCGCGAAGCGGGGGAAAACATCTCCGACTGGAAAGTGGCGACCGATTCCTATCACCGCTACCGGGAAGATTTCGACCTGATGCAGGATCTGGGCATGAACTGCTACCGCTTTCAAATCTCCTGGAGCCGGGTCTGTCCGCAGGGCGACGGCGAGTTCAACGATGAGGGCATCGCCTTTTACGACCGCTTTATTAACGATCTCATCGCCCGCGGTATCGAGCCGATGATCTGCCTCTATCACTTCGATATGCCGCTGGCGCTGGCGCAGGAGTACAACGGCTTTAACGATCGTCGCGTCATGGAGGCCTTTATCCGCTATGGCAAAAAGATGATCGACTGCTTCGGCGACCGTGTGAAGTACTGGCTGACCTTCAACGAACAGAACATCTTCCATATGCCGGAAGCGTTTCGTATTTCCGGCTACATGAAAGGTGAGAAAACCCTGCGCGAGCTGTACGAGTTGCAGCATCACACCATGGTGGCGCACATGACGCTGACCGAATACCTGCACCAGACAAAACCGGGTCAGCTGATGGGCGGTATGCTGGCACACCAGCTGGTTTACCCGGCCACCTGCAAACCGCGCGATATCTTCTGCGCCCAGCAGTACGACGAATTCCTCAACCAGAACCTGCTGCGCGTCTTTGCTGGTCAGGGCTATAGCCCGGCGGTGATGGCGGTGGTGGGGCAGGAAGGGTTTGGCGATATCTACCGTGCCGAGGATCTGGCGCTGTTCGCAAGAACCCAAAACGACTTTATGGCCTTCAGCTACTACGCCAGTAAAACGCTGGACAGCGATGCCATTCCGCAGGGAACCCCGGTGAACAATTACCTGCTGTACGGCGATAAAAATAACCCGTACCTGAAAGCCACCGAATGGAACTGGCAGATCGATCCGCTCGGTTTTCGCACCATCATCACCCGCTACGCCAACGACTGGCGCATGCCGGTGTTCCCGATTGAAAACGGCATTGGCGTGATTGAATCCTGGGATGGCGTGAACCCGATTGAGGATACCTACCGCATCGACTATCACCGGGCGCATATCGAGGCCATGAAAGCCGCCATGTTCGAGGATGGCGCAGAGGTAATGGGGTATCTCGGCTGGGGTCTGATCGACATTCTGAGCTCCCAGGGCGACATGCGTAAGCGCTACGGCGTGGTCTACGTCAACCGTGAAAACCACGATCTTAAGGACCTGAAACGCGTGCCGAAGAAGAGCTACGCGTGGTTAAAACAGGTTATCCATACCAACGGACGCGAGATGTAAGCCGTACGCTGCCGGGCCGTTTTTGTGACTGATTGATGGGAACTATCCGCTATGTCTGAAACAAAAATCACACCGCATATGCAGTCCTTTGTCGATAAATTTGTTGAGTTCTCAGCGCGCCTGGCAAACCAGGTGCATCTTCGCTCCCTGCGCGATGCCTTCGCCACGGTGATGCCGATTTTCATCCTCGCCGGACTGGCGGTACTGGTGAACAATGTGGTGTTCCCATGGATTTTTGACGGCGACACGCTCACGCACTTCAAGGTATGGGGCGAGGCGATCATCAATGGCACGCTGAATATCGCCGCGCTGCTGCTGGCGCCGATGATTGCCTGGTCGCTGGCGCGCAACAAGGATTTCGACAATCCGGTCTCGGCAGTGGTTATCGCTGTCAGCAGCTTTATTATCATGATGCCGATGCGTCTGCAGCTCACGCCCATCGGCAGCGACACCACGGTGAATGTCACCCAAGTGCTGACCTTCGCCAACATTGGTTCGACCGGGATTTTCGCCGGGGTGCTGATTGGCTTGCTCTCGACGGAGCTGTTTATCGCCATCTCGCGGCTCAAGGCGCTGCAAATATCACTGGGGGAAAACGTGCCGCCGGCGGTCAGTAAATCTTTTAGCGCCCTGATCC
The DNA here is from genome assembly GCF_000710795.1 of Enterobacter sp. T1-1. Taxonomy (NCBI): domain Bacteria; kingdom Pseudomonadati; phylum Pseudomonadota; class Gammaproteobacteria; order Enterobacterales; family Enterobacteriaceae; genus Enterobacter; species Enterobacter sp. T1-1. Next base: position 17,077 of record NZ_JALW01000031.1, read on the forward strand.
CAACCATCCTGACGCTCTCACTGTTTGCCGTTCTGGCCGCGCTGCTGGCGAACGTATTGCACACGGATCTGATTCACCTGATCACCACCTTTATCCAGCAGCCGCTGCGGCTCATCAATACCAGCCTGCCGGGGACGATTTTTATCTACAGCTTTGGTAACTTCCTCTTCACGCTGGGTATTCATCAGTCGGTAGTCAACAGCGTGGTGCTGGAGCCGTTCCTGTTGATTAACACCAATGAGAACATGCTGGCCTTTGCCAACGGCCAGCCGATCCCGCACATCATCAACAACATCTTCGTGCCGACCTTTGGCATGGTGGGCGGTACCGGTAGCACCATTTCACTGCTGATCGCCATTTTTATCTTCTCGCGGCAACAATCGGCGAAACAGGTGGCACGTCTGTCGCTGGCGCCGGGTCTGTTCAACATCAACGAGCCGGTGATTTTCGGCCTGCCGATCGTGTTTAACCTGCCTTTAATGATCCCGTTTGTCCTGTTGCCCGCCATTGGCATTTACTTCGCCTGGCTCTGCACCACGCTGGGATTAATGTCGCGCTGCGTGGTGATGATCCCGTGGACCACGCCGCCAATTCTGAGCGCCTGGCTGGCAACGGCGGGGGACTGGCGGGCGGTGGTGGTGCAGTTGGCAATCATCGTATTTGGTGTATTCTTCTACCTGCCTTTCCTCAAAATTGCCGAGCGAGTGGCGTTGAAAAACAGCGGGATAGAACATTAAACAGAAGGAAGGACGATGGCGGCGAAGTACATCACCATAGCGCGTGAAATCAAAAAACGCATCATCAGCCAGCAGTATGCCGCCAATGAACCCCTGCCGGACCAGTTTGCGCTGGCGGCGGAGTTCAATACCAGCCGGATGACCATTCAGCAGGCCATGCGTCAGCTGATCGTTGAAGGGCTGGTATATACCCGTCAGGGGCAGGGGACGTTCATCCGCAAAAACTTCCTTCAGCTGTCGCAGTGGGATCTCTCCGGCAGCGACTACTTTGGCGCGACCAAAACCTGGGAGCATCTGGGCACGGTAACGAGCCAGGTGGTGCATTTTGAACTGCGCTTTCCGAACGAAAAAGAGCAGGCCTCGCTGATGATCAATGCCGATACGCCGGTCTATGACTTCATTCGTCTGCGTTTGCTCAACGGTGAACCCATGTCGCTGGACGCGACCGTAATGCCGCTCAACCTGGTGCCCGGGCTGAACAAAAGCCATCTTGAAAGCTCGGTGTTTCGCTATGTGCAGGAGACGCTGGGGCTGAAAATCATGGGATCGTACCGCGTGGTGCGGGCGCTAAAGCCGAATGCGCTGGATATGCAGCATCTGGTCTGCGAGGAGAGCGACCCGGTGCTGGAGGTGGAGCAGGTGATCTATCTGGAAGATGGCACGCCGCTGGAGTATGCGCACTGTCATTATCGTTACGACCACGGCGGGATTGTGATCGTGAATAACGGATAAAAAAAGCGGGCATCGAAGCCCGCTTTTTTCGCTGTATCGCGATTAGTTCAAACGCACCGGCATACCGGAACGGTTCTGCACAGCCTGGTCAACGATAGTCGTTTCCACGTCCGGCTGAGAGGTCACGGACTGCACCGCGCTGGTCAGCGTAATCGGCACGATTTCATTATTGTTGATCTGGTCTTCGCTGGTGGACAGCGGGTTGTGCACTTCAATGTAACGGCTGCCATCCGGCTCAGAGGTCGCTTTAACCGGTTCGTTGATGAACTGGACGCGGGTACCTACCGGCACGTTTTCGAACAGGAATTTGATGTCGTCGTTACGCAGACGCACGCAGCCGTGGCTTACGCGCAGGCCGATACCGAAGTTAGCGTTGGTACCGTGGATGGCGTACAGGCGGCCGATGTACAGGGCGTACAGACCCATTGGGTTATCCGGGCCTGCCGGAACCACGGCTGGCAGCGGTTCACCTGCCGCGATGTATTCCGCGTGCATTTTCGCTGTAGGGGTCCAGGTTGGGCCTGCTTTCTTACGTTCAACTTTGGTGGTCCAGTTCAGCGGGGTATCTTTACCCAACTGACCGATACCGATTGGCAGCACGATTACTGTGTTAGTGCCTTTCGGGTAGTAATACAGACGCATCTCCGCGCTGTTAATCACGATACCTTCATGAACGGTATCCGGCAGGATCAGCTGCTGAGGGATGTTGAGAACGGTACCTGCTTTTGGCAGGTATGGGTCAACGCCCGGGTTCGCTTCCAGCATGTTAGACAGGCCCAGCTGGTACTGAGCTGCAAAATACTCCAGCGGCTGAGTGTTACCCTCAGGCACCGTCACCACCTGGTTTTGACCCACCAGACGGCTACCGTCTGTCGGCAGCGGATAAGTCACCGCAGAAGCGGTTTTGCAAAAACCTACTACGGCTAACGCCGCCGCAAAAAGCGTTGTTAATTTCATGTTCATGTTGTGCGAGGTATCTAAGCCATTCAGGCGTGAGTTGATAAGTCTGAATCTGTGATGGGAGCGCATTATATGTGCATTCCCGCTAACAGGGAATTCAGATGTGTACGAAATCACATTTTTTTCGATTTTGTTAAAGTTTAGCGGAGCGTCGCAACACGGGATCTCAATTCGGAATTGTGGCATAATGCCGTGTTTATCACACTTTTCGCAGGAATCTCCCCGTGTTAGTTACCAGCAACGTCACTATGCAGTTTGGCAGTAAGCCGCTGTTCGAAAACATTTCCGTCAAATTTGGCGGCGGCAACCGTTACGGCCTGATTGGTGCCAACGGTAGCGGTAAATCCACCTTTATGAAGATCCTCGGCGGTGACCTGGAGCCGACGCTCGGCAACGTGTCGCTCGATCCCAACGAGCGCATCGGTAAACTGCGTCAGGATCAGTTCGCCTTTGAAGAGTTCACCGTGCTCGACACCGTGATCATGGGGCACGCGGAGCTGTGGGAAGTGAAGCAGGAGCGCGACCGTATCTACGCTCTGGCCGAAATGAGCGAAGAAGATGGCTACAAAGTGGCCGATCTGGAGACGCAATACGGCGAAATGGACGGTTATTCTGCAGAAGCGCGTGCGGGCGAGCTGCTGCTGGGCGTGGGCATTCCGGTCGAACAGCATTACGGCCCGATGAGCGAAGTGGCACCCGGCTGGAAGCTGCGTGTGCTGCTGGCGCAGGCACTGTTCTCTAACCCGGACATTCTGCTGCTCGATGAACCGACGAACAACCTGGACATCGACACCATCCGCTGGCTGGAGCAGACGCTCAACGACCGTGACAGCACCATGATCATCATCTCGCACGACCGTCACTTCCTGAACATGGTGTGTACGCACATGGCGGATCTGGATTACGGTGAGCTGCGTGTTTACCCGGGCAACTACGACGAATACATGACGGCGGCCACCCAGGCGCGTGAACGTCTGCTGGCGGATAACGCCAAGAAGAAAGCGCAGATTGCGGACCTGCAATCCTTCGTCAGCCGCTTTAGCGCCAACGCCTCTAAATCCCGTCAGGCAACATCGCGTGCCCGCCAGATTGACAAAATCAAGCTTGAAGAGGTTAAGGCTTCCAGCCGTCAGAACCCGTTCATCCGTTTCGAGCAGGACAAGAAACTGTTCCGTAACGCGCTGGAAGTGGAAGCCCTTACCAAAGGTTTTGATGAAGGCCCGCTGTTTAAGAATTTCAACCTGCTGCTGGAAGTGGGCGAGAAGATCGCCATTCTGGGTGCCAACGGCGTGGGTAAATCCACCATGCTGAAAACCCTGGTCGGCGAACTGCAGCCGGACAACGGGAGCGTGAAATGGTCCGAAAACGCGCAAATTGGTTATTACGCGCAGGATCATGAGTATGAATTTGAAAACGACCTGACCGTCTTCGACTGGATGAGCCAGTGGAAGCAGGAAGGCGACGATGAGCAGGCGGTGCGCAGTATTCTGGGGCGTCTGCTGTTCAGCCAGGACGACATCAAGAAGCCTGCTAAAGTGCTCTCCGGTGGAGAGAAGGGCCGTATGCTGTTCGGCAAGCTGATGATGGAAAAACCGAACATTCTGGTGATGGACGAACCGACCAACCACCTGGATATGGAATCTATTGAATCGCTGAACATGGCGCTGGAGATGTATCAGGGCACCCTGATCTTCGTCTCTCACGACCGTGAGTTCGTCAGCTCGCTGGCAACCCGCGTGATTGAAATTACGCCAGAGCGCGTGGTGGACTTCACCGGTAACTACGAAGATTATCTGCGCAGCAAAGGTATCGAGAACTAAAAAAAAAGCCGGGTGGCGGCTTCGCCTTACCCGGCCTACGTTCTGTTCCCTCTCCCCGTGGGAGAGGGTTAGGGTGAGGGCATCAGGCCGCACTACATCACCCACTCACTCCCTTCAATCCCATTCACCAGCAGCCTGCGTTTTTCCCCCGCCGGTAATGACACCTTCAGTGCTTTCCACGCCGGACGATAATCTCCGCGCGCAGCGATCTTCAAATTGATGGTTGCCCCATCGCACACCATTTCCCACTCTACCCACAGCGCATTGCCGTTCTGATAGCCCCAGCTTTCACCGTCATCTTCAAACAGCAGACCGGTGCTGGTACCCACGCCTTTGACCGGGAACAGCTTCAGCTCGCGGGTGTCGTCTTTTTCCGCGCTGACGTGAGTGATGCGTTCGCTGAGCGGCAGACCGGCACCGGCGCGCACCAGCAGCGGCAGTTTTTCCAGCGGTGCATCCAGAGCGATCCACTGCCCGCCCGCGTACCACGCGTGGGTGTAAAAATCGTACCAGCCGGTTTCGTTATCCGGCAGCCAGAGACGGCGCTCGCGCTGTCCGGCCTCCACCACGCTTGCCACCAGCAGGTCCCGGCCCAGCAGGAACTCGTCGCACTCTTCAAAGGTCTGCGCATCGTGTTCGTGGTCGAGGAAGGTTGGGCGCAGCATCGGTTCGTCATCGGCATGTGCCTGCCAGAGCAGGGTGTAGAGATACGGCAGCAGACGATAGCGCAGCTCAATAGCACCGCGAATAGCGGGGGTGACGCCCGGATACATCCACGGCTCGTTTACCGTGTGATCGTCATTCCACGAGTGAATGGTAAAGCGCGGGTGCATCACGCCGTTCTGCACCCAGCGGACAAACAGCTCGGCGTCGGGTTTGTCGCCAGAAAAACCGCCCACGTCATGACCAACGTTAAACAGCCCGGACAGGCTCATACCCAGCCCCATGCGGATGTTATAGCGCAGGGTGTCCCAGTTGGTGCGGTTATCGCCGCTCCAGGTCTGAACGTAACGTTGCATCCCGGCGCAGCCGGAACGGGAGATCAGATACGGGCGCTTTTCCGGGGCAAACCGCTGCTGCGCTTCCAGCGAGGCGCGCATCATCAGCAGCGGCATCACCGGGCGGATGTGTTTGATGGCGATCTCCTTGCCAAAACCATGGCAGCGCGCTTCGCCATCCCACACTTCGTACTCGTTGTTATCGTTCCAGGTGGAGTCGATCCCCATCTCCAGCAACTGCGTGGTGACTCCTTCCTGCCACCATTTCACCGTCTGCGGGTTGGTAAAGTCGAGGTGGGAACCTTCGTCATCCCAGAAGCTGGAGCGTTCTGGTGCGTCGGTTTCTGAATCACGAATGAACAGGCCGTTTTCCGCCACTTCGCTATAGCGCGGGTGGTCCTGCAGCAGGCACGGCTTGATGTTTGCCGCCAGCCGTAGCCCCGCATCGTGGAATGCCTGAGTCATTACCTTCGGTTGCGGCACTTTGTCGTAATTCCAGTTAAAGACATAGCGCTTGCCGTTGATCGAGGTATAACCCGATGAGAGCTGGAACGAGTCGCACGGGATCGCATGCTCTTCGCACAGGCGAATAAAATTCATCAGTTGATTCTGCGCATCCGGCGCGTCGGTGTAGTGCATGGTCGACCCGCTGTAGCCCAGGCTCCACTTTGGCCCGAACAGCGTTTTCCCGGTCAGGCGCACAAAGGCTTTGGTGACATCCAGCACCCGTTTGCCGGTAAAGAGGTAGTAATCGATATCACCCGCTTCCGCCTGCCAGCGACGGTAGGCGGTGTGGTAGTTATCAATCTCGTTGCCCAGATCCAGCCAGCAGCTGCTCAGGTTGTCGTAGAACAGGCCGTAACTCACGTCATCGCGGCGGGTAAGGGTAAACGGGATGTGTTTGTACAGCGGGTCGGTGCTGGCCGCGTTGTAGCCCATGGCGTCGAGGTTGCGCATCTCGAAGCGCTTACCGTTGCGCTGCAGGTCGCCCGCTTTCTCACCCAGGCCGTAAAAACGCTCGTCCTTGCGACGGCTCAGGTAGTGTGCCACCCCGTCGCCGTGAGCGTTCAGCAGATAGGCGCTGGTCGGACGGTCATTGACCAGCGGCTGCCACTCATCAGCGTCATTGCGATAATGCCACTCCAGCCACAGCGGCTGATGAACGGTCACACGCAGCTGTTCGGTAGCAATTGTCAGCCCCTCATCCTGCTGGCTTAGCGTCCAGGCAGGGCAGGTGAAGCCGCTCAGATCGTCGCGACGACGGCCTTCCCACGGCACATCTTCTTCCGGGGCGATGCTCCAGGTGCGGTCCAGCGCCAGTTCGCCTTTACGTTTGATCAGTACGCGGAACAGGTTCTCTTCCAGCACATACAGGCACAGGCGGTGCTGGTTATCCACCAGCAGTTCCAGATGGTTGGCCGACTGCTTATCGACGGTCCAGTTTTTCAGGGTTTTCATATGCAATACATCCACTATCAGGCGCGCTTGGCGCGACGTTCAGCAATAAATGCCACCAGGAAAACAGCGCCAATCAGGTCAAAGAAACCCATGGCAATAAAGAGCGGGTTGAAGCCGATTTTGTCGGCGGTCACACCAATCAACAGCGAGAACAGGAAGCTGGCGATCCACGCCGCCGAGCCGCGCATACCGTTAACGGTCGCCATCTGGCCTTTATCGAACGACTCCACCACCAGGGCGCTGAGCATGCAGGAGATGATCTGATGCCCGAAACCGCCGATGGAGATCAGCACGATGGTGATGTACGGGTCGCGGGTAATGGCGACGACGGCCAGAGAGATCATCAGGAACGCGCCGGTGACGGAGCTTGCCACCACGGAGTTGACGCGGGAGCAGCCAAACAGGCGGGTATACAGACGGGTGAGGTAACCGCTTGCCACGCTGCCGAGATCGGCGGCCAGGAACGGCAGCCAGGCAAACATCGCGATCTGCTTCAGGTCCATGCCGTGCTCTTTGGCGAGATACAGCGGCACCCAGAAACTCAGCACTGCCCAGGCCGGTTCCGCCATAAAGGCCGGGATGGCGATACCGTAGAAGCGTTTGTTTTTTGAGACGGTTTTCAGTGCGGTCAGGAAGGGCAGTTTTACCGCAGGCGGTTCGTTATCCTGCTTGATAAACGCCAGCTCGTCTTTGCTCAGGTTCGGGTGCTGCTCAGGATTGTGGTAGAACGCCCACCACAGGATCACCCACAGCAGCGCCAGCACGCCGGTGAACATAAACGCGCCCTGCCAGCCAAACGAGGCGTGCGCGAAGTAGATGATAGGCGGAGCCAGCATCGCGCCAATGGAGAAGCCCACACCGGCCCAGCCGGCTGCCACAGGACGTTCCGATTTCGGGAACCATTCACCAATGGTTTTGGCGTTTGCGGGCGTGGCGGCGGCTTCAGAAGCCCCCATAAAGAAGCGCAGGATGGCAAGGTGCAGCCAGCTCCCGGCACCCGCGTGGAAAATACACATCAGCGCCCAGATCCCGGCGCAAATCATAAAGCCAATCTTCAGGCCGATCACGTCGATCAGCCAGCCGCACAGAGGCTGGAAAATGGTGTAGGCGATCTGGAATGCCCCGACGATCCAGGAGTACTGCTCGGTGGTGATCCCGAGGCTCTCTTTCAGTTCCGGGGCGAGGATCCCGAGTGAGTTTCGGGTGATGTAGTTAACTGTGACGCCAAGTAAGAACAGCACCAGCACATACCAGCGCAGGTTTTTAATGACGCGACGGGTTTTGCTTGCCGCAACGGTGTTATTAATGTCCTGACTCATTTTACTCTCCACAAGACGGACGGTAAGGGGACGGAAGTTCAGGTGTCACACAGGTTTATGACGTTGATTGTTATCTGTTTTACCGCTTCAAGTTGCTATACAACTAGTATGGAAGTTGTGTGACAAGTTCACCTTAAGGGAGAAAATGAGAGGGCAATAGTGGATTTTGTGCAAAATTTCTCATAACTGAGCGACATCATTTGGCATCATGGCTTTGACATCAGCTATTGCCTGATATCCACGCTATGAAAATTTTGTCATTTCGCAAATGGAGCCAGATCACAAAATGGACAAAAGGCTAAAAATCACCGAAATCGCTGCCCGGACTCAGCTCTCCATCAGCACCGTTTCGCGGGTCCTTGCCGGGAAGGCGAATACCAGTGAAAAAGCACGTGCGAAGGTGCTGGCATGCGCGCGCGAGCTGGGGGTGCTGGACGGAATGGCAGCCGGACGTTTGCTGCTCAACAGTCTCGTTGTCTTCGCCCCACAGCGGGCCTTTGACGAGCGGTCTGACATCTTTTACTACCGTGTGATCCAGAGCGTAAGCAAAGGCCTGGCCTCGTACGATGTTCGCTTGCGTTACTGCGCGCTGGAGGAGAACGACAGCGACGCCCAGTTGTTTCTGGCGCGAATGAACGAGCCGGACACCCAGGCCGCCATCCTCCTCGGCATTGACGATCCACATATCCACGACCTGGCGGTGGATGTCGGTAAACCCTGCATGCTGATTAACTGCCGCGACCGGCATATGCGCCTGCCTGCCGTCGCGCCGGACCATCGGGCCATTGGTGAGCGGGCGGCGGACTATCTGTTTGAAATGGGACACCGTGAGGTGATGAATGTGTTGTGCCTGCGGCGTTACACCATGGAGCTGCGCCTTGCGGGGATCCGCGACGCATGGCAGTCACACAACCTGAAGTTCAACGACAAACGCGATTTGCTGGTGGCGCCGAGCTTCAGCGCTCGCGAAACAGAGCAACTGGTCACCGACTGGCTGAGCCACATGCAGGGGAAAGACTTGCCGACTGCGTTTCTGGTGGGGGGTGACTTTATGGCGGCGGGCACCATCAGCGCCCTGCAAAAACAGGGGTTGCGCGTGCCGCAGGATATCTCGGTGATGAGCATTGACGGCTTTAATCTGGCGGCCATTCAGGATGTACCGTTAACCGCGGTGCATGTCCCGCGTGATGAGCTGGGCACCGAAGCGGTACATATGCTCCAGCAGCGGCTGATGCGCCCGGAGGCGCCGTCAGGCACGCTATTGCTTAACGGCACCCTGACCGTACGGGAATCGGTCCGGCGGATACGTCAGGGGAAACGACGCACCGCCGTTGAGCAGGAAGGGCTGTACGACAGTTAAGCCATGCCCAGCGCACGCTTGCCGTGGATATTGAGATCGGCCACAGTAAAGCGATCCTGCCAGGTTTTTTCATAATCCTCGCGCGGGAAATCACCCGGCGATGCCCCGGTTTCCAGCGCCGCTTTCACCTTCTTCGCGTAGGCGAGGTTCTTCTCGCACATTGGCGCGGCAGGAATGTACATCACGTTGCCCCAGCCCTGTTGATCCTCAACCGGCGCGACGGAGTGGATCACATCGCAGTGCCACCACACCGAATCGCCCGCCTCCAGTGCCGGAATGCTGGTGAGCGCTTCGATAAGCAGCGGGTGCCATTTCTCTGACACCGGCAGAACGCGCCCCGGCGCGACGCCGCACAGTTCGTCCTCCGGCACGTCATCCAGCAGCGGACGCAACAGAATATAAGCCATCGCTTCCGGGATTGGCACCACGTGCAGCAACCCCTGGCCCGGAATCATGTCCGACAGCGCCGTCCAGCCCTGGAAGGTGCGGAACACCGAACATTTGGTGGTGTTATCCACGGTGTACTCTTCCACTTCAGTACGGTGCGCAGCATTCCACGGGTCGTATTTCTCTACGTTGCCATCAAAGACGCGGGCGAAAACCTGCTGATAGGCGGGCAGCAGCCAGCGCTCCAGCGCACCGGAATCGGTATGCGCGCCCAGCCCTTTCGAGGTGGTACCCGGTGGACGACGGCGGATGCGATCCGGGTAAATCACGCTGACGTCCGGGTCGAACCACTGTTTGCCGTTGCTCTCGAATGTCCACAGACGGTTCAGAAACGACTGCACCTGCGCCATCTCTTCACTCTGGCGCGCCTGCATTTGCGCCTGTGACCAGTAGATAGGGTAAATCTCCGGGCGAGACGCCGTTAAGGTACCAAAGAAGTTATCGCCGGGCCCTTTATAGACTTCATCAAACTGGTTGAGATCGAGGTAATCGAGCATCGACTGATCCCATGCCAGCGCCTGCTCGCGCGGGAAATGACCTTTTATTACCGCGCAACCCCGGCGTTTGATCGCCTCACGCTGCGCGGATGTGATGGTGCCATTTTTCACATCCGCAAACGGGATCACCGGCCAGACGGGCTCGCCTTTGTTTTTCAGGGCGTTAATTTCCGCCACGCGGGTCGCGATGGTATCGCTGAGCTTATCGAACACCGCCTGCACATCACCGATTTGCGCCCGTAGCTCGCGCTTCATCTCACGGATTGCGGCTTTGTGATCCGCCGGCAAAGTTTCACTGGTAAACGTCATAACTGCCTCGCATCTTTCATTCGAAAGTGAAAATGTCTACAAGTGATACTTTAAGTTAAAAATTGGTTAATGCAAGTTTAAAAAGTTGACGGGTAGCACAGGATGGAAAAAGAGTAAGGGGTGCCGGAGCGCGGCTCCGGCAGGAAGGGAATCAGGCGTCGAACGGGGAGTGGTGATCCAGCACCGCCTGAATAACGTTCAGCGCGCCCTGGTGGTTGTTGTCGTCGGTGCTGTAGCGGCTTACGTCTCTGATGCTTTCGGCCGCGTTGCCCATTGCAAAGGAGTATTTCACCAGCTTCAGCATCTCTGCGTCATTGCCGCTGTCGCCAATACCCACGCACTCCTGCGGGGAGACTTTCCAGCGTTTCAGCAGACGGCTGATGCCATTGGCTTTGTGCAGGCCGGGGATAATCAAATCGACAAAACCAAAGCCGCTGGTAACCGGCTTCATAATGCCGTCCAGGGAGACATGCAGTTTATCGACCAGATTCGGGATATCGCTGTCCGGCAGGTTCAGGGAGAACTTAAACAACACATCGTTAATGTCGCGGTAGTCGCTGATACGCTTTAAGCGGTGATAGTGCTTTGACATCAGCGCCACGAACGCCTCGGGGGCCTGGTCGCTGACGTAAGCGCTGTCGAGACCGCAGGCCACAAAGTTCAGCCCTTTGTCTTTCAGCAGTTCGCCAATAACGATTTGCGACTCATGACGCGTCAGCTCGCCGTGGAAAATTTGTTCACCGTGATCGAAGACCAGCGCACCGTTTTCCGCCACGAAGGAGATCTGATCTTTCAGTTCCGGGAAGAAGGAGATGAGCTGGTAATACTGGTTACCGCTGGCGACAACAAATTCAATATTACGGGCTTTAAGCTGCTCAAACTGTGCCTGAAAGCGGTCACGATCGTACTGCTTGGCATCATCAAGGAAAGTTCCGTCCATATCGGTGACGATAACTTTAACGGTCATACTGTGCTCCTGGGTCACTGCGTTTTGAAACATTCTAATAACAAGGTGACGGAGAGCACAAATTTAATTTCGAATGAAAGTAGAAAAGCCGGGTGGCGGCTTCGCCTTACCCGGCCTACGGGGAGAATTGTAGGCCCGGTAAGCGCAGCGCCACCGGGCGTTTTTTTACAGAGTATGCTCCGTACGCGCAATGATATCGTCCTGTGCATCCGGCGACAGGGCGGTGAAGAACGCCGAGTAGCCTGCGACGCGTACCACCAGGTCACGATACTGGTCCGGGTGTTTCTTCGCGTCCAGCAGCGTTTCGCGTGAAACGATGTTGTACTGAATATGCCAGCCTTTATGCACCTCGAAGAAGGTACGCAGCAGCACCATCAGCTTCTGGCGGTCGCTGTCGTTTTCCAGCGTTGACGGGTTCAGCTTCTGGTTTAACAGCACGCCGCCAAGAATCGCTTCGGTCGGGAGTTTACCCACGGAGCCGATCACCGCCGTTGGACCGAGATGATCGGTACCGGAGGCCGGACTGGCGCCTTCCGCCAGCGGGGTGTACGCTTTGCGTCCGTCCGGAGTCGCCATTGTCGCTGCACCAAACGGCACGTTTGCGGAGATGGAGGATGTGCCCGCGTAGTAGTTACCGCCAATGGGGCCACGGCCGTAACGCGGGTTGTGATACTGCTTCAGCTCGTCAATGTAGGTCTGATAAGCACGGGTCAGCAGCATGTCCACACTGTCGTCATCGTTGCCGTACTTCGGCGCACCGTTGATCAGACGCTGACGCAGCTGCTCGTGCGTCAGCCCGTCGAAGTCATCCGCCAGCGCCGCCGCCAGCTGCTGCTGACCGATGACGCCCTGCTCGAACACCAGTTTCTTCACCGCCGCCAGGCTGTTACCGAGGTTGGCAATACCTACCTGCAGACCGGAGACCCAGTCATACTTCGCGCCGCCCTGCTTGATGCTTTTCGCCCGCTCTATACAGTCATCCACCAGCGCCGAGCAGAGGATATCGTGGACATTCTCTTCCAGCATGGTGTCCACGACATACTCAATCTCGATGGATTTACGGGTGTAATAGCGGATCTGGGTATCCCAGGCCGTCATCACCTCGTCGAAATTGCCGAAGTTACCGGCAGAGAGCGCTTTCTCCTGCGGCAGGAACACTTTCCCACTGGTGGCGTCGCGGCCGCCTTCCAGCGCGGCGAGCATCACGCGGGCGAAGTTAATAAAGCTCATGCCGGTGCAGCGGTAGCCCCATTTGCCGCCAACGGCGGTTTCGATGCAGCCGATGGCGGCATAGTCGTACGCATCTTCTTTTTCTACGCCGAGCTTGATGAATTCCGGGATCACGATTTCATCGTTGTTGAACGCCGGCATGCCGAAGCCGCAGCGGATCACCTGCACGCAGGCGTCGAGGAAGTCGTTGCTCATCCCTGCGTGATAACGCACGCTCAGGTTTGGCTGGGTGGAGCGCAGACGACCGCAGGACTCCAGAATCGCGTAAGAGAGCGGGTTGACGGCGTCCATTGGCTCACCGTTGACCAGCTTCTGACCGCCGATGGTGACGTTCTGGTACAGCGGGCTGCCTGCGGAGGCTTTGGAGTGCGAGCCGGAGCGGATCTTGTTCACTTCCAGCAACTTCAGCCAGCAGCTGTGGAGCAACTCGATGGCCTGCTCGCGGTCAAGGCTCTGGTTCAGCTCTACGTCGCGACGGTAGTACGGGTAGAGATACTGATCCATGCGGGCGAACGACACGGAGTGGCCGTTGGACTCAATCTGCAGGATAAGTTGAATGAAGTAGCACAGCTGCAGCGCCTGCCAGAAGGTTTTTGGCGGTTCATGGGCAATCGCGTCACAGTTTTCCGCTATCGCCAGCAGCTCGTCGCGGCGGCTGACGCGGGATTCTGTAGCCGCCATTTCACGCGCCAGGGCTGCAAAACGTTCGATATGCAGACTTACCGCCTCCAGCACGATATCAATCGCTTTCAGGAACTGATCGCCGTGCAGGTCGTCCAGCACCGTCAGGTTGATGCGCGAGCGGCGCTCGGCCACTTTAGCGCGCAGGCCGTCGAGCCCTTTTTCCAGCACCAGCGGGAAGTTTACCGCCAGGTGGGCATCGCCGGAGGTCATGTTGCCTTCGGCTTTGATAATGCCGGTTTCCAGCAGGCTTTTCTGCTCGTCGGTGAACATGCCGTAACAGCGATCCTGTACCGTCTGGCCGCGCCACCACGGGCAGATCTCATGCAGAACGCGCTTATTCTCTTCGCTGACCGCAAAGCCCGCGCCGGGACGGTCCGCCAGATCGTCAATCTCTTTCTCAATCCAGGAGACGGTATATTCCGGGAAGATCGGCGCGGCGCGCACTTCGCTTGCCTGGTTACCGACGATCAGCTCATCGTGTTTGATCCAGATGGTGCGCTGCGCGAGATGATGCGCCAGCGCCAGCGCGCGACGCACCGGGATCGGTTTATCCATATGCTGCTGGTACATTTCAGTGTAGTGCTGCGCGCGCTCGGTACAGACCGGCGGCTTCACGATATGCACCAGGGCCATTTTGTGCGCTTTAATGCGCTCGCTGAGGGTGTTGAGATTCAGGGTAGTCATCGTTTTATCCTCGTAAGGTCGCGGTTAACCCTTTCTGGCAGGCATACTGCTGTGCAAAGTCCAGTAGCGCAGGGTTATCCAGCGGTTTGTCAGGGGCAGAGTAAGGTTGGCCGAGCAGTGTGTATTTGTTCATGCCCAGCGTGTGATACGGCAGAAAGTGAATGTCGCGAACGTTCAGTTCGTCGGCGGCGAAATTGGTAATGGCGGTAACAGAGGCTTCATCGGCGTTAAAGCCCGGGATCAACGGCACGCGAATGATGATTTTTTTCCCGGCCGCCGCCAGGCGTTTCAGGTTGTCCAGGATGCGTTTTGCCGAGCCGTCCGTCCACTGTTTGAACACCTCTGCATCCACATGCTTCAGGTCGGCGAGGAACAGATCGACATACGGTAGTGAAGGCGCGATATAGTGCCACGGCACGTGAAGGCAGGTTTCGACGGCGGTATGAATACCCTGTTCATGGCTGGCTTTAAACAGCGCCAGTGCCAGATCGGGGTTCATAAACGGCTCGCCGCCGGAGAGGGTGATTCCGCCGCCGCTGCGGTCGTAAAACGGCTTATCGCGCAGGACGGTCGCCATGATCTCCTCCACCTGACGTTCTTCACCACACACGGTGAGCGCCTGTGTCGGGCAGCAGTCGGTAAGGGCGTTAAGCGTCTGTTCGTCTAGTTTCTCTCGGTGGATGACCAGACCGTTCAGCGCACGTTCGATACTGCCCGGTGCCGCCTGCTGGCACAGATCGCAGCCGTCCAGGCAAAGACGTGCATCAAACAGCACGTCCCGCGTGCGGGCCCGGCTTTCCGGGTTCTGGCACCAGCGACAGCCCAGCGAGCAGCCTTTCAGGAACACCACGGTACGGATCCCGGGGCCATCGTGGGTAGAGTAACGCTGAATATTGAAGATCATGATTTTGCCTCTCATCTTGCATATGAAGATTAAATTACTTTCGAATGAAAGTTATCTTGATGCAGGTCAACTCCTGAGCAGGTTTTGTCGTGATAGGGTAAGTGCAGGCTAAAATTGAGGGCGACATCATGGAACTTTATCTCGACACTTCTGACGTTGCGGCAGTGAAAAAGCTCGCACGCATCTTCCCGCTGGCGGGCGTAACCACCAACCCCAGCATTGTGGCGGCAGGCAAAACGCCGCTTGAGGTTCTGCTGCCAGAACTGCACGACGCGCTGGGTGGCAAAGGCCGTCTGTTCGCGCAGGTGATGGCCACGACCGCCGAAGGCATGGTGGACGATGCGCGTAAGCTGCGTGCCATCATTAACGACCTGGTGGTGAAAGTGCCGGTGACGGCGGAAGGGCTGGCGGCGATCAAAATGCTGAAAGCAGAAGGGATCCCGACGCTAGGGACCGCGGTATATGGTGCCGCACAGGGGATGTTGTCCGCGCTGGCGGGGGCAGAGTATGTCGCGCCTTACGTTAACCGCGTGGATGCGCAGGGCGGAGACGGGATCCAGACCGTTGTGGAATTACAGCAGTTGCTGACGCTGCATGCCCCGCAATCAAAAGTGCTGGCGGCGAGCTTCAAAACCCCGCGTCAGGCGCTGGATTGCCTGCTGGCCGGCTGTGAGTCCATCACGCTGCCGCTGGACGTGGCGCAGCAGTTTATTACCTCTCCGGCGGTGGATGCGGCGATCGTGAAGTTTGAGCAGGACTGGCAGGGGGCGTTTGGACGGACGGCTCTCTGACGCGTTATCTCCCTCTCCCGGTGGGAGAGGGCCGGGGTGAGGGCATCAGGCCGCAACGAGGTTTAACCGCTGCACACCTCACACCCCGGATTACGCATCAGCTTCATCTCGCGGAACTGGCAGGTCATTGCGTCATACATCACAATTTTCCCCGCCGCTGGCGTACCGTAACGGGTCAGCACTTTGATCGCTTCCATCGCCTGCAGTGACCCGATCACGCCGACTAACGGCGCCATCACGCCCGCCTCGACGCAGGTGAGCGCATTCTCACCAA
Source organism: Enterobacter sp. T1-1 (assembly GCF_000710795.1). NCBI lineage: Bacteria > Pseudomonadati > Pseudomonadota > Gammaproteobacteria > Enterobacterales > Enterobacteriaceae > Enterobacter > Enterobacter sp. T1-1. The sequence continues at coordinate 33,248 of NZ_JALW01000031.1, forward strand.
ACAGGCGGCTCAGACAACGATAGCACGGTTCGCCTTCAGCATAGGTAAAGACGCTGATCTGTCCTTCCATGCGGATTGCCGCGCCAGAAACCAGCGGCGTTTTGTGGGTAAAACAGCCGGCGTTTAGCTGGTTGCGGATGGCGACGTTATCAGTACAGTCCAGCACCAGATCGTGCTTTGCGATTTGCGCGTATAACGCCTCGTCATCCAGCATCGCGTTAATCGGCGTGAACTGAACGTGGGGGTTGATGCGCGTTAACGCTGCGCGGGCAGAGTCCACCTTCGGCTGGCCGAGTGTCGCATCGCTGTGCAGCGTCTGGCGCTGCAGATTTGACACCGACACGGTATCAAAGTCCAGCAGCGTCATCTTGCCCACACCCGCCGCGGCGAGATATTGCGCGGCGGCGCAGCCCAGACCGCCCAGGCCGACGACCAGCACGCTGGCCGCCTTGAGCGCTTCCTGGCCTTCAAAATCAAAACCGCGCAGGACAATCTGGCGGTTATAGCGCATCATCTCTTCATCGCTCAGTTCCGCCGCCATCTCAGCCTCCGAACAGGTGGTTAAAGCGCTCCACCTCAACCCATTCGCCTGCTTCCACATTGCCACGCTCGCGCTCCAGCACGATAAAGCAGTTGCCCTGGCTGAAGGAGCTGAAAATGTGCGAGCCCTGATGGCCGGTGGTGCTCACCTCCAGCTCGCCCTCCGCGTTGCGCGTCAGAATACCGCGCTGGAAATCAAGACGACCGGGGGATTTCTTAAGGCGCGTAGCGGCACGCACGCGCTGGCGTACCGGCAGCGGACTGGCACGGTTGCCCGAAAGCTTCGCCAGCAGCGGGATCACCAGCTGGTAGAAGGTCAGGGCGGCAGAGACCGGGTTACCCGGCAGGCCGCAGAACCAGCTGTGCTGAAGCTTGCCAAAAGCGAACGGTTTGCCCGGCTTGATGGCCAGCTTCCAGAAGGCGATTTCACCCAGCTCTTCCAGGATGGTTTTGGTGTAATCCGCTTCACCCACCGAAACACCGCCGGAGCTGATCACTACGTCGGCCGCGTTGTCTGCCTCAATAAAGGCGGCGCGCAGTTTTTCCGGGTCATCAGGAATAATGCCAAGGTTGATCACTTCACAGCCCAACTGTTCCAGCATCAGGTGTACCGCCAGACGGTTGGTGTCGTAAATCTGCCCGTCCTGCAGCGGCTGTCCCGGTAGCTGCAATTCATCACCGGTAGAAAAGAGCGCGACGCGCACCTGACGGATCACCTCAATGTCCGCGATACCAAGCGAGGCCAGCACCGGCAGTTCACCTACCGTCAGCTTCTGCCCCGCAGCGAATACCGTTGCGCCAAGAGCAATATCTTCGCCGATGCGGCGGATGTTCTGGCCTGCTTTGACGCTGGCGGTAAAGCGCACGCCATCAGCGGTCTGTTCGGTCTCTTCCTGCATCACTACCGCATCGCAGCCTGCGGGAACCGGCGCGCCGGTCATGATGCGTACGCAGGTGCCCGCTGGCCATTCTCCGTCAAACGGTTGACCGGCGAAGGCTTTTCCTGCGACAGGCAGCGCCTGGCCCGTCTGGAGATCCGCCAGGCGTACCGCGTAACCGTCCATCGCTGAGTTATCAAACCCCGGCACGTTAAGCGGGGAAATGATGTCGCGTGCGGCAATACGACCAAAACAGCGCGCCAGCGGCAGCGTCTCTACGTCGTGCAGCGGGGAAAGTCGGTCAAGCATCTGCGTGAGTGCCGTCTCAAGCGGCATCAGTCCGGCGGTAAAATCCATGGTGGGCTCCAGCACAGTAACAACGAAAGCGCTCATTATGGCAGAAAAGTGCGGCTAACTGTATGACCCACCATGAGCACCCTTTACATCGCAGTTGCGTCTTTCTATATTCAAAAATTATCTGAAGAATCATCAACGATAATGATATTTATAGAAAAAGCCGCCATGCAGGCTGACAGGTGAGGCGAAATGGTTAATGCGGTAATCGCAATTCATGGCGGCGCCGGGGCTATTACCCGTGCACAGCTCAGTCCTGAGCAGGAGAAGCGCTACATTGATGCGCTCTACGCCATTGTCGAAACGGGCCAGCGAATGCTGGAGGCGGGCGAAAGCGCGCTGGATGTGGTGACCGAAGCGGTACGTCTGCTGGAAGAGTGTCCGCTGTTCAATGCGGGGATAGGTTCCGTGTATACGCGTGACGAGACGCACGAGCTGGATGCCTGCGTGATGGATGGCGTCACCCTGAAAGCAGGGGCCGTGGCGGGCGTGAGCCATCTGCGCAACCCGATTCTGGCGGCGCGACTGGTGATGGAAGAGAGTCCTCATGTGCTGCTGACGGGCGTTGGGGCGGAGAACTTTGCCTTCGCACACGGGATGGAGCGGGTATCGCCGGATCTTTTTTCCACTGACGAGCGCTACCAGCAGCTGCTGGCAGCCCGTACGGCGGGCATGACCCAGCTGGATCACTCCTCACCGCTCAATGAAACCACCAAAATGGGCACGGTTGGCGCGGTGGCGCTTGATAAGGCTGGTAATCTGGCGGCGGCCACCTCAACCGGCGGCATGACCAACAAGCTACCGGGCCGGGTTGGCGACAGTCCGCTGCCGGGCGCCGGGTGCTATGCCAATAACGCCACGGCGGCGGTCTCCTGCACCGGGACCGGCGAAGTGTTTATTCGCGCGCTCGCCGCATACGACATTACCGCCCTGATGGATTACGGCGGGCTCAGCCTGAGTGAGGCCTGCGAGCGTGTGGTTATGGAAAAGTTGCCCGCGCTGGGCGGTGAGGGTGGACTCATTGCGGTGGACCGTGAGGGTAACGTAGCCCTGCCGTTCAACAGCGAAGGGATGTACCGCGCCTGGGGCTATGCCGGTGATGAACCCAGCACCGGGATCTATCGTGAATAAGGGGGCAACGCGTGCCGCACAGTGAAGAGCTGGATAACCGCGAAGTGCTGGCTGTCCATCAGCTGAATATTGCGTTTCAGGAGGAGCGGCAGTTCATCCCCGCAGTAGAGAATTTATCGTTCTCACTCAACCGCGGCGAAACGCTGGCGATTGTGGGGGAGTCCGGCTCCGGGAAATCGGTCACCGCGCTGGCGCTGATGCGCCTGCTGGAACAGACGGGCGGGCAAATCAGCAGCGAGAAGATGCTTCTGCGCCGTCGCAATCGTCAGGTCATTGATTTAAACGAGCTGAGCGCAGCACAGATGCAGGGCGTGCGCGGGGCGGATATCGCGATGATCTTCCAGGAGCCGATGACCTCGCTGAACCCGGTCTTCCCGGTTGGAGAGCAAATTGCCGAATCCATCCGCCTGCATCAGGGACTGAGCGGCGATGAAGCCCTTCTGGAAGCCAAACGGATGCTGGAGCTGGTACGTATCCCGGAGTCGCAGTCCATACTCGGCCGCTATCCGCATCAGCTCTCCGGCGGGATGCGTCAGCGGGTGATGATTGCCATGGCGCTCTCATGCCGTCCGGCGGTATTGATTGCGGACGAGCCGACGACGGCACTGGATGTCACCATTCAGGCGCAGATCCTGCAGCTTATCAAAGTGCTGCAGCAGGAGATGGAGATGGGGGTGATGTTTATCACCCACGATATGGGCGTGGTCGCGGATGTTGCCGATAGCGTGCTGGTGATGCACCAGGGCAGGGCGGTAGAAACCGGCACGGTAGAGCAGATTTTCCATGCGCCCGCCCACCCATACACCAAAGCGCTGCTGGCGGCGGTTCCGCGTCTGGGAGCGATGAACGGCAGCGATCTTCCGCGCCGTTTCCCGCTGATTTCCCTTGAGGCGGCGGGCCGCCAGGAAGAGGAAACCGAGCAGGACACCGTGGTCCCCGGCAAGCCCATTCTTGAGGTGCGGGATCTGGTGACCCGTTTTCCTCTGCGCAGCGGCATTTTCAACCGCGTAAAGCGTGAAGTGCACGCGGTTGAAAATGTCAGTTTTGATTTATGGCCAGGCGAAACGCTGGCGCTGGTGGGGGAGTCGGGCTGCGGCAAATCCACCACCGGACGCGCGTTACTTCGGCTGGTGGAGTCGCAGGAAGGGAGCATTACCTTTAACGGCGAACGTATCGACACCCTTCCTGACAGTAAGCTTCAGGCGGTGAGGCGGAATATCCAGTTTATTTTTCAGGATCCGTATGCGTCTCTGGACCCGCGCCATACGGTGGGGTATTCGATTATGGAGCCGTTGCGGGTGCATAACCTGCTCGACGGCGAAGCCGCACAGCGTCGGGTGGCGTGGCTGCTGGAACGCGTGGGGCTGAAGCCGGAACATGCCTGGCGTTACCCGCATGAGTTTTCCGGCGGTCAGCGGCAGCGAATTTGTATTGCCCGCGCGCTGGCCCTGAACCCAAAAGTGGTGATCGCAGACGAATCTGTCTCGGCGCTGGATGTCTCTATCCGCGCGCAAATCATCAATTTATTGCTCGACTTACAGCGGGATCTGGGGATTGCCTTTCTCTTTATTTCCCACGACATGGCGGTGGTGGAGCGCATCAGCCATCGCGTGGCGGTGATGTATCTGGGGCAAATCGTCGAGATTGGTCCGCGGCGGGCGGTGTTTGAGAACCCGCAGCACCCATACACCCGTAAGCTGATGTCTGCAGTACCGGTTGCCGATCCCGAACACCGTCACGGGCAGCGCGTGCTGCTGCAGGATGAGATGCCGAGCAATATTCGTAAACGGGGTGAGGTCATGGAGCGGGTCACGCTGCGTGAAGTGGGCCCCGGACATTTTGTTGCCCCTCCGCGTCAGGACAATGCATTTTCGCGGTTATAACGTACAACAGGCAGGAGAACACAATGGTTAAATTTGTTGCTCGTACATGGCTGTTAGCCGCGAGCGTGACGGCAGCCCTGGCCGCCTCTCCCGCGTTCGCTGCCAAAGATGTGGTGGTTGCCGTCGGCTCCAATTTCACCACCCTCGATCCCTATGACGCCAACGATACGCTGTCGCAGGCGGTCGCCAAGTCGTTCTACCAGGGGCTGTTTGGCCTGGACAGAGAGATGAAGCTGAAAAATGTGCTGGCAGAGGGGTACACCGTCTCGGATGATGGGCTGGTCTATACCATTAAGCTCAGAACCGGCGTGAAGTTCCAGGATGGCACCGATTTCAACGCGGAGGCGGTGAAGGTTAACCTCGACCGCGCCAGCAACCCGGAAAACAGCCTCAAGCGCTACAACCTCTATAAAAATATTGCCAGCACCGAGGCCGTCGATCCGACAACGGTAAAAATTACCCTGAAAGAGCCGTTCTCGGCCTTTATTAATATTCTGGCGCATCCGGCGACGGCGATGATCTCGCCTGCGGCCCTGAAAAAATACGGGAAAGAGATTGGGTTCCATCCGGTCGGTACCGGCCCGTATGAGCTGGTGACCTGGAACCAGACGGACTTTGTAAAGGTGAAGAAATTCGCCGGCTACTGGCAGCAGGGGCTGCCGAAGCTCGACACCATCACCTGGCGTCCGGTGGTGGATAACAACACCCGCGCGGCGATGCTGCAAACAGGCGAAGCGCAGTTTGCCTTCCCGATCCCGTACGAGCAGGCGGCGATCCTGCAGAAGAACAGCAAGCTGGAGCTGGTGGCCAGTCCGTCCATTATGCAGCGTTACATCAGCATGAACGTGACGCAAAAGCCGTTTGATAATCCCAAAGTGCGCGAGGCCATCAACTACGCGATTAACCGTCAGGCGCTGGTAAAAGTGGCCTTCGCGGGCTTCGCCACCCCGGCCACCGGCGTGCTGCCACCGGCTATTGCCTATGCGCAAAGCTATCAGCCGTGGCCATACGATCCGGCGAAAGCCCGTGAACTGTTAAAAGAGGCGGGCTTCCCGAACGGCTTTAGCACCACGCTATGGTCATCCCATAATCACAGTACCGCGCAGAAAGTGCTGCAGTTTACCCAGCAGCAGCTGGCGCAGGTCGGTATTAAGGTGCAGGTCACCGCGATGGATGCCGGGCAGCGTGCAGCAGAAGTGGAAGGGAAAGGGCAGAAAGAGAGCGGCGTGCGGATGTTCTACACCGGCTGGTCGGCCTCTACCGGTGAGGCTGACTGGGCGCTGTCGCCGCTGTTCGCCTCGCAGAACTGGCCGCCGACCCTGTTCAACACGGCGTTCTACAGCAACCCACAGGTGGATAAAAATCTTGCCGATGCGCTGAAAACCACCAAACCGGATGAGAAAGCGCGCCTCTACAAAGACGCACAGGATATCATCTGGAAAGAGTCGCCGTGGGTACCGCTGGTGGTGGAAAAACTGGTTTCGGCGCATAACAAAGCGTTGACCGGGTTTTACATCATGCCGGATACGGGCTTTAGCTTTGACGATGCGGATTTAAAATAACACTCATGCTCAATTATGTTTGTAAACGCCTGCTGGGGCTTATCCCGACGCTGCTGATTGTGGCGGTACTGGTGTTTTTGTTTGTCCATCTGCTGCCGGGCGATCCGGCGCGTCTGGTGGCCGGGCCAGAGGCGGATGCCACCGTCATTGAACTGGTGCGCAAACAGCTTGGTCTCGACCAGCCTCTGTACATGCAGTTTCTCCATTATATTTGCAACGTGCTGCAGGGCGATTTTGGTATCTCGATGGTGTCGCGTCGTCCGGTGTCGGAAGAGATTGCCAGCCGGTTTATGCCTACGTTCTGGTTAACGATTGCCAGCATGTGCTGGGCGGTGGTGTTTGGGCTTGGCGCCGGGATTGTCGCTGCCGTCTGGCGCAACCGCTGGCCGGACAAGCTCGGCATGGCGCTGGCGGTGACCGGGATCTCTTTCCCTGCCTTTGCGCTGGGGATGCTCCTGATGCAGATTTTCTCCGTGGAACTGGGCTGGTTGCCCACCGTCGGGGCCGATACCTGGAAGCACTACATCCTGCCGTCCATGACGCTGGGCGCGGCCGTATCCGCGGTGATGGCGCGCTTCACCCGCGCGTCGTTCGTTGACGTGTTGAGTGAAGATTATATCCGTACCGCACGGGCGAAAGGGGTGAGCGAGAAGTGGGTCATCCTCAAGCACGGTTTTCGCAACGCGATGATCCCGGTGGTGACCATGATGGGGCTGCAGTTCGGCTTCCTGCTGGGGGGCTCTATCGTGGTGGAAAAGGTCTTCAACTGGCCGGGGCTGGGGCGCCTGCTGGTGGATTCGGTCGAGATGCGCGACTATCCGGTCATTCAGGCGGAAGTTCTGCTCTTCTCGCTGGAATTTATTCTTATCAATTTAGTGGTGGATGTGCTGTACGCCGCCATTAATCCGGCCATCAGGTATAAGTAAGATGCGATTGTTGAACTGGCGTCGTCAGGCCATTGTAAACGCTATGCCGGGGCTGAAGCCGGACCATATCCGCACTCCATGGTTTGAATTCTGGCGGCGCTTTCGTCGCCAGCCTGTTGCCATGACGGCGGGGCTGTTTGTACTGCTGCTGATTGTGGTGGCCGCCATTGCGCCGTGGGTGGCACCGTATGATGCGGAAAACTACTTTGATTACGACCGTCTGAATGACGGACCGTCGATGATGCACTGGTTCGGCGTGGACTCTCTGGGGCGCGATATTTTTAGCCGCGTGCTGATGGGCGCGCAGATATCGCTCGCCGCCGGGGTATTTGCGGTGCTTATCGGTGCGGTCATCGGGACCGTTCTGGGTCTGGTGGCAGGGTATTACGAGGGCTGGTGGGACCGGATCATTATGCGCATTTGCGACGTGCTGTTTGCCTTCCCCGGCATTTTGCTGGCAATTGCGGTTGTCGCCATTATGGGCAGCGGCATGGCAAACGTCATCATCGCCGTCGCGGTCTTTTCGATCCCGGCGTTTGCCCGCCTGGTGCGCGGTAATACGCTGGTACTGAAGCAGCAGACCTTTATTGAATCCGCCCGCAGTATGGGGGCCAGCGACGCCAACATCCTGTTCAGCCATATTCTGCCGGGTACGGTGTCGTCGATTGTTGTCTATTTTACGATGCGTATCGGCGTGTCGATAATTTCCGCCGCCAGCCTGTCGTTTCTGGGATTAGGGGCCCAGCCACCGACGCCGGAGTGGGGCGCGATGCTCAACGAGGCGAGGGCAGATATGGTGATTGCGCCGCACGTGGCGATATTCCCGAGTCTGGCGATTTTCCTGACCGTGCTGGCGTTCAACCTGCTGGGGGATGGGCTGCGCGATGCGCTGGATCCGAGGATTAAGGGGTAGGGCAGTGGAATGTGCCGGGTGGCGGCTACGCCTTACCCGGCCTACAAAACAGGCGCTGGGTATTTAAACCCGGCTACCCCACAGGTCGTACTCGTCGGCGTTTTCCACTTTCACGCGAATGATGTCACCCGGCTTAACGTTGGTTTCCCCGTTCAGGTACACCGCGCCGTCGATTTCAGGGGCATCCGCCATGCTGCGGCCAATCGCGCCTTCTTCGTCAACTTCGTCGATGATGACCATAATTTCGCGGCCCACTTTCTCCTGCAGACGTTCAGCAGAGATCTGCTGTTGCAGCTGCATGAAGCGGTTCCAGCGCTCTTCTTTTACCTCTTCCGGCACCTGATCCGCCAGCTCGTTAGCGGTTGCGCCTTCAACCGGGCTGTACTTGAAGCAGCCTACGCGGTCCAGACGGGCCTCTTTCAGGAAGTCGAGCAGCATCTGGAAGTCTTCTTCGGTTTCACCCGGGAAGCCAACGATGAAGGTCGAACGTAGGGTCAGATCCGGGCAGATTTCACGCCACTGCTTGATGCGCGCCAGCTGGCGGTCAACGGAGCCTGGGCGTTTCATCAGCTTCAGGATACGCGGGCTGGCGTGCTGCAGCGGGATATCCAGGTACGGCAGGATTTTGCCTTCGGCCATCAGCGGGATGACGTCGTCAACGTGCGGATAAGGGTAAACGTAGTGCAGACGCGTCCAGATGCCCAGTTTAGCGAGCTGTTCGCACAGGCCGACCATGCTGGTTTTCACCGGCTCGCCGTTGTGGAAACCGGAACGGTGCTTCACATCCACGCCGTAGGCGGAGGTATCCTGGGAGATCACCAGCAGCTCCTTCACGCCCGCATCGGCCAGACGTTTGGCTTCTGCCAGCACTTCGCCAATCGGGCGGCTCACCAGATCGCCACGCATGGACGGGATAATGCAGAAGGTGCAGCGATGGTTGCAGCCTTCGGAAATTTTCAGGTAAGCGTAGTGACGCGGCGTCAGCTTCACCCCCTGTTCCGGCACCAGGCTCAGGAACGGGTTGTGCTTAGGCTTGGGTACGTAGTGATGAACATGTTCCAGCACCTGCTCGTAGCTGTGTGGACCGGTGATCTCCAGCACCTTCGGGTGCACTTCACGGATCTGGTCCTCTTTTGCGCCCAGGCAGCCGGTCACAATCACTTTGCCGTTTTCCGTCAGGGCTTCACCAATGGCTTCCAGGGATTCCTGAACCGCGCTGTCGATAAACCCGCAGGTGTTCACGATCACCATGTCGGCGTTGTCGTAGCTTGGCACCACGTCGTAGCCCTCGGTGCGAAGTTCGGTCAGGATGCGTTCAGAATCCACCAGGTTTTTCGGGCAGCCCAGGGAGACAAAGCCGATTTTCGGCGGGTGCGTAACATTGCTCATAGGTTAAAAATTCATCAATTATGGAGTTATCAGGGCGGGATTTTACAGCGTATCGCGGGGGATTTATACACTCTTTGCAGTGCAGATGATGTCCGCGCAAGTTGTAACATTGTAAATAATGTTAATCAGTTAAGAATAATTGATCTCAGGCATTAAACTGTACAAAAAATAACCTTATTCTGACTGTGCACAGGGGCTGACAGAGGAGGAATGAGCATGTCCGTTGACAGACTGAAACGCGATCTGCTGAACAAGCTGATCAACGCCCGAATCGACCTTGCCGCATATCTGCAGCTGAGGAAGGCGAAAGGGTATATGTCAGTCAGCGAAAGCGAACATCTGCGTGATAATTTCTTTGAACTTTGCAATTTCATGCGTGAAAAAGCACCCATCCTGAAAGCGGAATACGCCGAAAGCGAATGTATTGCGCTGCGCCGCGCCGCCGAGGTGCTCTCCATTGCCGGGGTTTGTCTGATGAACGGACGCCATGACTGCCCGACTTTTATCGCAGTAAACGCGGAGAAGCTTGAAAACTGCCTGACAACGCTCTCTCTATGCATCATGTGTCTGAACGAGCACGCGAAGCTTGAACAGCACTGATTCCGGGGGAGGCAACTCCCCCTTCTGATTAAGCTTTTGTAAAAGTGATAACGCGCCCGGACGTAGTGGCTAATCTTTATGCCATATGCCGATAAAGGAGCGCGTTATGCACCGATCCTCGCTGATTTTCCTGCCTGCGTTGTTATTTCCGTTTTCGCTCCTTGCTGCACCTGATGCGGTTAAGGTTGAGGTATTGCAGAACAAACTCGAACACCCCTGGTCGCTGGCGTTCCTGCCGGATAACAAAGGGCTGCTCGTGACGTTGAAGGGCGGCCAGTTGAAACACTGGCAGGCCGGGAAAGGGCTGTCAGACCCGATAACAGGGGTGCCCAAAGTCTGGGACAACGGACAGGGAGGGCTGCTGGACGTGGTGCTTGCGCCGGATTTTGCCACCTCGCGCCGCGTCTGGCTGAGCTACGCCGAGGCAGGCGCTGACGGCAAAGCCGGAACGGCAGTGGGTTATGGGCGCTTAAGCGACGATCTTTCCCGCCTTGAGGCGTTCCAGGTGGTGTTCCGTCAGATGCCGAAACTCTCCACCGGTCACCACTTTGGCGGAAGGCTGGTGTTTGATGGCAAAGGCTATCTGTTTATTGCGCTGGGCGAAAACAACCAGCGCCCGACGGCGCAGGATCTGGATAAACTCCAGGGGAAAGTGGTACGCCTGACGGTGGATGGCAAAGTCCCGCCGGATAACCCCTTTGTGAACACCGCCGGTGCGCGGCCGGAAATCTGGTCTTATGGCATTCGTAACCCGCAAGGGATGGCGATGAACCCGTGGAGCGACACGCTGTGGCTTAACGAACACGGCCCGCGTGGCGGGGATGAGATCAACATCCCGGAGAAAGGGAAAAACTATGGCTGGCCGCTGGCGACCCACGGTATCAACTACAGCGGATTAAAAATTCCTGAGGCGAAAGGTGAACACGTTGAAGGAACCGAAAAACCGCTGTTTGTCTGGAAAGTCTCGCCCGCCGTGAGCGGAATGGCGTTTTATAACAGTGACGTATTCCCGCAGTGGAAAAACAAGCTGTTTATCGGGGCGCTGAAAGAGAAGGATGTGATCGTGCTGAGCGTGAACGGCAACACGGTGACCGAGGACGGGCGGATCCTGGGCGACCGGAAACAGCGCATTCGCGATGTGCGCGTCGGTCCGGACGGCTATCTGTATGTTCTGACCGATGAAACGGACGGGCAGTTGCTGAAAGTCAGCCCGTCCGGGAGGTGATCAGCTTACCGGAATCATCACCACGTTACGGTAGGCCGGGCGTTCGCTCAGCTGTTTAAGCCAGCGCGCCAGGTGAGGGCGCGGCGTCCACGTCAGACCGAGGTTGGTCAGGTTCCAGACAAATGGCGCAACGGCAATGTCGCCCACGCCGAAGTCGGCACCCGAGAACCAGGCGTGTTTCGCCAGCTCATCGTCCATCATCGCAAACAGATTTTCACAGGCGTCCTGCGCCGCATGAATGGCGGGATAGTCGCGCTCGGCTTCGGGGGTTCTGACCAGCCCCATCAGGATCACGCGGTGCGTGGGGGAGAGCGTCTGGTTGGCCCAGTCCATCCATTTTTCCCCCTGCGCGCGGCGGGCCGGATTTTCTACCCACAGACGGCCTTGTCCATACTGGGCGGCCAGGTAGCGGACAATGGTGTTGGATTCCCACAGCGTGGCGTCCGTCTCATCATCGCGCAGCAGCGGCACCAGGCCGTTCGGGTTCATCGCCAGGTAGTCGGCGTCTTTATTAACCCCATACTGCAAACCCGCCATTATCTGGTTAAACGGTAAATCCAACTCCTCCAGCGTCCAGAGCACTTTTTTGACGTTGGTCGAATTATTCCTTCCCCACAGCGTAATCATAATTACTCCCGATAAGATGTGAATCCGAGTCAGCTTTTCGCCATGGTGAGATAAACCTAACAATTACGCAACAGAAGAGAAAAAAATCGCTTTAATCAAAGCGTATCTGAATGTTATTGCATAAACTTTAATAACTTTACCCTCGTTGGGTTTCATTAACCGTTTTAGTGCGCTATTACTCATCGCTTCTTGCGACACGGTGATGTGACGTAATTTTTGAATGGACACTCGGGTGGCATTTATGACGCGAAAAATGACTTCTCTGCGCAGCCTGGCGGCAGGCTCCGCGCTCCTTTTCCTGTTTGCACCAACTCTCTATGCGGCTGAGCAGGCTGCGCCCGAAGCGCCGCCGGTAGATGCGCGTGCCTGGATCCTGATGGATTACTCCAGCGGTAAAGTGCTGGCGGAAGGCAATGCGGATGAGAAACTCGACCCGGCCAGCCTGACCAAAATCATGACCAGCTACGTGGTTGGCCAGGCGTTGAAGGCGGGTAAGATCAAGCTCGACGATATGGTCACTATCGGGAAGGACGCCTGGGCGACCGGCAACCCGGCGCTGCGCGGGTCATCGGTAATGTTCCTGAAACCGGGCGATCAGGTTTCCGTTTCCGATCTGAATAAAGGGGTGATTATCCAGTCCGGCAACGATGCCTGTATCGCCCTGGCAGATTATGTTGCGGGAAGCCAGGACTCGTTTATTGGCCTGATGAACGGCTATGCGCAAAAGCTGGGTCTGACCAACACCACCTTTAAAACCGTCCACGGTCTGGATGCGCCGGGCCAGTTCAGTACCGCGCGCGATATGGCGCTGCTCGGCAAGGCGCTCATCCACGATGTGCCGGACGAATATGCCATCCACAAAGAGAAAGAGTTTACCTTTAATAAAATCCGCCAGCCGAACCGCAACCGTCTGCTGTGGAGCAGCAACGTCAACGTTGACGGGATGAAAACCGGCACCACGGCCGGGGCGGGTTATAACCTGGTGGCCTCCGCGACCCAGGGTGACATGCGTCTGATCTCGGTGGTGTTGGGCACCAAAACCGACCGTATTCGTTTTAACGAGTCAGAAAAACTGCTGACCTGGGGCTTCCGCTTCTTTGAAACCGTGACGCCGATTAAACCGGATGCCACGTTCGTCAGCCAGCGCGTCTGGTTTGGTGACAAGAGTGAAGTGAACCTGGGGGCCGGTGAAGCCGGGTCGGTGACCATTCCACGTGGTCAGCTGAAAAACCTGAAAGCGAGCTATACCCTGACCGATCCGCAGCTCACCGCGCCGCTGAAAAAAGGCCAGGTGGTCGGGACGATTGATTTCCAGTTAAACGGTAAGTCGATTGAACAGCGTCCGCTGATTGTGATGGAAGCGGTCGAAGAGGGCGGCTTCTTCAGCCGGATGTGGGACTTCGTGATGATGAAATTCCATAGCTGGTTTGGCAGCTGGTTTAGTTAAGTCTTCCAGCTTTTCACCCTCTCCCAGTGGGAGAGGGCCGGGGTGAGGGCATCAGACCGCACCCCTCTCAATACATTAACTTCACCTGCTGCGCCTTCGCGTAGGTCACGTATTCTTCATCCGGGCGGCAATCGCTGACGATGGCATTGAACTGTGCCAGCTCGCCCATCCGTGCCGGACGCACCTTGCCGAACTTGCTGTGATCCACCACCAGCACATGGTACTGCGCGGCGCTTAATGCCCAGTGTTTTACCGGCAGCTCTTCCAGGTTAAAACAGGTCGCCCCCTGACGGGTACTCACGCCCGCCGCGGAGTAAAACGCGATATCCGGACACAAATTGCTGAGCGTGTCCTGAAGATTGAGCGGCTTAAAAATGGCGTTGCTGGCGTGGAACTCACCGCCGCAGAGGATCACCCGGCACTCGGGTTTCTCCTGAAGGGCCAGGAAGGTGTTCAGCGAGTAGCACACGGCGGTAAAGGGGATGCTGCTGTCGATGGCTTCGATTATCCACGGCGTGGTGGTGCCGCAGTCAAAAAACAGCGTCTGGTGCGGTTGTACCAGAGAGGCCGCCAGACGGGCGGCTTTGCGTTTCTCTTCAACCAGGCGTGTCTTTTGATCGCTGATCAGATAATGACTGGCGCTACGTGGCTCCAGCACAATATAGCCGCCCAGCAGCACGACGGGCGCGCTCTCGCTGTTCAGGTCACGGCGAATGGTCATCTCTGAAACGCCGAGGAGGGTAGCGGCTTCCTTAAGATGAAGCTTATCACTGCGCTTCAGCGCCTGTATCAACTGAGCTATGCGGTCATCGCGGCGTGTTTCCATAGATCCTCAGGATGAAAAAGTGAGCCCCCGCAGGGCGGGGGCTCAAGTGTAACCTGTCATACCGGGGTTAGTCACGTATCCAGCCTTTGCGGATCGGGATAGCGAAAAGGGTGCGATAGAGAGACGAGAGTCCGCGATACAGCGCCAGCCCGAAGAGGTTCCACAGGATCGCCGCGCTGACGCAGCCGATCAGCCCCACCAGGAAGCCGCCTACCATATCCAGCGGCCAGTGTACGCCCAGATACACGCGAGACCAGGCAATGGCGACCGCAATGGCCATCAGCAGCGCACCTGACCACAGGCGATGCCAGAACAGGAAGGCCAGCGCAAAAGCAAAGATCACCGTACCGTGATCGCTTGGGAACGAGTCATCCGGCGCGTGGTGCAGGAAGGTATAGCCGACGTGTTCGACAAAAGGACGATCGTGCGGGAAGGCGAGACCCAGAACATAGCTGACCAGCACGCTGACCCCGAGCGTCATCGCCACTTTGATCACCAGCTGACGCTGCGCGTTGACCTGGCTGCGCGGTCCCCACAGCCAGAGGATAGCCGCCAGCACAGGCACAATACTGATCAGATCTTTTGCCAGGAAAGTGGCCAAATCGATCATCCACTCAGGCGAGGCCGGGGTGGCGTTGATCAGATAAAACAGCTGGTAATTCAGATTCTCTAACATAGCGTTTTTACTCTTTAGCAAACCAGGCAGAAACGAGGCCGTAGACCGCTACCTGGGAAAACCAGACCCACCACCCAGCCCACAGGTTGTGAGAGAAAAAATGCGCCCCGCGCATGACCTGACCAAAGCCCATCGCCAGACCTAACACCACGCCGAAGGCCACAAAGCTCCAGGCGAGACGCGGACGCTCGCGCCAGAAGGCAAAGAACAGACCCATCACCATAAAGCCGCTGGACGCATGGCCGCCGGGGAAGCAGCGGCCAGGACCGCTGTCTGCCGGAGCGGAACTGAACAGGGGGTAAGAGACGGCTTTACCGCCATACTCCACCAGATCCCACGGGCAACTGTGATGGCTCAGGCTTTTCAGCACGCCAACCACCAGCGTGCCAAGCCCCATCAGCAGTGCGGCAGTGACCAGTCTCGCATTGCGCTTCCAGGCACCGTAAAACAACGCACCCACCGCCATGGCAATAGCGATGTACTTCGCCAGCCGGTGGTTCAGCAGATCCAGCAGCGGGTTTTTCTGCAGCGGGAAACGGTGTGTTGCCGCGTCATACCAAAAGCCAGTGATCCATTTATCAAGCGTTTCGCCACGAGAAAGCCAGGTAAACACCACGGCAAGGGCGATCAGCACTAAAAGCTGATAACCATAAAAGCGCACAGGCAGGCGGTAAAGTTGTTTTGTCTTATTTGTCTGTAACTTAGACAATTCTGAACGAGGGGATATGCGGGTCATAGAGTTGGTTGGCAGCGTGAAATATGGCTATCATATTGGTGTCAACTTAAGGAAACCTTAAACAACGACGATAAATGCTTTATTTCTGTTTCTTCTGGATAATTTGCTATCTCAGACAGCGGCAATTCATTACACTCATCGCGATTTTTTCATCATAAAGAGATTGCATGTTAAACCGTTCTTCTTCGGGTACGCGTCTGGGTCGTCAGGCGTTACTTTTCCCTCTGTGTCTGGTGCTTTACGAGTTCTCTACCTATATCGGCAACGATATGATTCAGCCCGGTATGCTGGCCGTGGTGGCGCAATACAACGCAGGTATTGAATGGGTGCCGACCTCTATGACCGCCTATCTGGCTGGCGGCATGTTTTTACAGTGGCTGTTAGGGCCGCTGTCGGATCGTATTGGCCGCCGTCCGGTGATGCTGACGGGCGTGGTGTGGTTTATTGTGACCTGTCTCGCCACGCTGCTGGCGCAAAACATTGAACAGTTCACCCTGCTGCGTTTCCTGCAGGGGGTAAGCCTGTGCTTTATCGGTGCCGTGGGGTATGCCGCTATTCAGGAGTCCTTTGAGGAGGCGGTGTGTATCAAAATCACCGCGCTGATGGCGAACGTGGCGCTGATTGCTCCGTTGCTGGGGCCGCTGGTGGGCGCCGCGTGGGTGCATGTGGCACCGTGGGAAGGCATGTTTGTGCTCTTCGCCGTGCTGGCCGCCATCGCATTCTTCGGCCTGCACCGCGCAATGCCGGAAACGGCCACCCGACTGGGTGAGACGCTGTCGCTGAAAGAGCTGGGACGGGATTATAAAGCAGTGCTGAAAAACGGCCGCTTTGTGGCAGGCGCGCTGGCGACGGGCTTTGTTAGCCTGCCGCTGCTGGCGTGGATCGCCCAGTCACCGGTCATTATCATCAGCGGTGAACAGCTCAGCAGCTACGAGTACGGGCTGCTGCAGGTGCCGATTTTTGGCGCACTGATTATCGGTAACCTGGTGCTGGCGCGTCTGACATCACGACGCACGGTGCGCTCGCTCATCATCATGGGCGGCTGGCCGATTGCGGCGGGCCTTACCGTGGCCGCGGTGGCGACGGTGGTATCATCTCATGCCTATCTGTGGATGACGGCGGGGTTGAGTATTTATGCCTTCGGTATTGGCGTGGCGAATGCCGGGCTGGTGCGTCTGACGCTGTTTGCCAGCGAGATGAGCAAAGGCACCGTTTCGGCGGCGATGGGGATGCTGCAGATGCTGATTTTTACCGTCGGGATCGAGGTGAGCAAGCACGCTTATGCGCTCGGCGGCAACGGTCTGTTCAGCCTGTTTAACCTCGCCAACGGCGTGCTGTGGGTTATCCTGATGGTGATGTTCCTGAAAGACAAACGCGTCGGGAACGCCCTGCAGCCATAATTCTTATTCCCTCTCCCGGTGGGAGAGGGGCAGGGTGAGGGCACCAGAGCGCACGGAATCAATTAAACGGTGCTTCTCTGTTGAGCACCTTATCAATCACATCCAGTACGCCTTCCTCGTTATTATGCGGCGCTTCAAACCGCGCCGCTGCTTTAATATGCGGTCTGGCATTCGCCATCGCAAAGCTGAAGCCTGACTGGCGCAGCATCTCCACATCGTTCCCGCTGTCACCGAAAGCCACCACCTCGCTGTCGTCAATGCCCCAGCGCTGTTGCAGGATCCGCAGGCCGTTGGCTTTATGCACGCCGGGGATAATCAGGTCAATACTGCCGTGGCCGGTCGTGACGGGCACCATAATGTCGTTGAGTTTTTCGTGCAGCATGGCCTGTATGCGCGGGATTTCATCGTCAGAAACGTTGAGCCCGAACTTGAAGAAAATATCGTTCAGGTTGTCGAAATCACTCACCATTTCGAGGCGATGATAGTACTTCGCGGCGATAGCTTTGAACTCATCGTCATAGGCTTTGAGCGTATAGGCACTGCCTTTGCCGCAGGCGATAATCTCAATGCCGGGAACGTCGTTTAGCACGGCAGCAACGGTGTCGAAGTGCGTTTTCGACAGTTCACCGTTAAAAACATCTTCTCCGGCGCTGACCACCCAGCCACCGTTTTCGGCGACAAACGCAATCTCATGCGCAATCTCCGGGAAGAAGGAGATCAGCTGGTAATACTGATTACCGCTGGCCACCACAAAGCGAATACCTTGCTCCTTCATACGCGCATACTGCGCCAGAAAACGTTCGCGATTGTAGGTTTTCGCGTCGCTCAGGAAGGTGCCATCCATGTCGACTGCAATCAGTTTAACGCTCATATCCCTTCTCCAGTGTCGTTTGTTCTTTTTCCGGCTTCGCCACGGCGCGCGCCACCAGCGCCGCAATCATGACCAACCCTAACACCACCAGCATGGCGCTGCGCAGCCCGTAGTGCTCACCCAGGAAGCCCAGCAGCGGCGGCCCGACCAGGAAGGCCAGATAGCCTGTGGTTGCCACCACGCTGACGCGCGTCGGGGCATCCGGGCCGGTATCGCTGGCGGCGGAGATGGTCAACGGGAAGCCAAGTGAGGCACCCAGGCCCCAGAGGATCACCGATACGCCGGCAATCCAGTCCACATCCACGAAGATGATCATCGCAATGCCCAGCCCGCCGAGCAGGGCGCTGGCGCGCACCACTGCCACGCGGCTGTAGCGGTCAATAAACCAGCCGCCGGTAAAGCGTCCGACGGTCATCCCAAGCGTAAACCCGGCGTAGATCAGCGAGCCAGAGGTCGGGCTAAACCCATGTCCGTCCACCATCAGCAGCGGCAGCCAGTCGTTGGCGGAGCCTTCGGCAAATGCCATCGCCAGCACCACCACGCCGATCAGCATCAGCTGGAAATCACGGTAGAACGGCAGCCCTTTTTCCGCCGTTTTGTGTTCATCAGCGGTGTTCTTGCCCGTGCCGTCCGGAATGGCGCGGATACCGGTCAGCACCGGCACAACAGAGATCAGCGCGGCCAGCAGGATATGCAGATTCGCGCTCACGCCGGAGGCCGTCAGCGCCATGCCCACGCCCGCACCGGCCAGCGTGCCAAGGCTGTAAAAGCCATGCATCATTGGCAGCACGGTTTTATTCATCTCGCGCTCGACCGCAGCCCCTTCAACGTTAATGGCCACTTCCGCCGCGCCAAAGCTGCCACCAAAGATCAACAGACCCAGGGCAAACATGACCGGCGAGGCATACCACAGCGCCACGCTGAGCACCAGCATCCCCAGTATTGCGCAGCACATGGTGGTGCGGATCACCGCCCGGGTACCAAAGCGCTTCACCAGCCACGCCGAGCAGAGAATACCGCTCATTGAGCCTATCGACAGGCCAAACAGCACAATGCCCATCTCCGCGGTGGAGACCGACAAAATATCGCGGATCGCCGGGGTACGCGTGGCCCAGGACGCCATCAGCAGACCCGGAATAAAGAAGAACATGAAAAGCGCCCACATGCGCAACCGCAGGGCCTTACGGGGTGAGGTCAGAGTCATTGAGATAAGCACCAGAAGCACAACAATAGCGACAACACTAGCAAGTTTGTGTACATTTGTACACAAATCAGATGAGGCATGTATGAGCAGACCACCAAACGATCCGCATCGCCGGGAGAAGATCCTGCAGGCGACGCTGGACACCATTGCTGAGCACGGTATCCATGCCGTCACGCACCGTAAAATCGCCAGCTGTGCCGGGGTTCCGCTGGGGTCGATGACCTACTATTTTGACGGCATGGAGTCGCTGCTGGAAGAGGCGTTCACGTGGTTTACCCGGCAGATGTCGCAGCAATACCGTGATTTCTTCGCGGGGGTAACCAGCCCGGAGATGGCGTGTGAATCTATCACCACGCTGATCCACAGCTCGCAGGTGACGACGCCGCACAACATGGCGCTGATGTACCAGCTCTACACTTTTATGCACCGCAGCGCGGCGCTGAAAACGGTAATGCAGGACTGGATGCAGATGAGCCAGACGACGCTTGAACAGTGGTTTGACCCGGTCACCACCCGCGCGCTGGACGCCTTTATCGAAGGAATGACGCTACACTTTGTCACCGACAGAGCGCCGCTAACGCGTGAGGAGATCCGGGCGATGGTGGGAAGGATTGCAGGCGAGGGGGAACGCTAGCCTGCAGGCCCGCCTCTATTTCTGAGTGATTTTTTTCCCGCTGGCATCCACGACGGCTTCACCGTCCTCTTTCGTAAATGCCCCTTTCTGCGCATCCGGCAGAATATCGAGGACCACTTCAGATGGGCGGCACAGGCGGGTGCCCAGCGGCGTCACCACAATCGGACGGTTAATCAGGATCGGGTGTTGCAGCATAAAACCGATAAGCTGGTCGTCAGTGAACGTCTCTTCTGCCAGACCCAGTTGCTCATAGGGCTCCACGTTTGTACGCAGCAGCGCCCGCACCGAAATGCCCATGTCGGCAATCAGTTTGATCAGTTCATCGCGTGACGGCGGATTTTCCAGATAGAGAATGATCTCTGGCTCGGTGCCGCTGTTGCGGATCATCTCCAGCGTGTTGCGCGAGGTGCCGCAGGCGGGATTGTGGTAAATGGTGATGTTGGTCATATCAGTGGCTCATTACAGTGTGAAGGAGAGACGTAACGCCAGCGCGGCGAGCGTCACAAACAGAACCGGCAGCGTCATGATGATGCCCGTCCGGAAATAGTAGCCCCAGGTAATGGTCATGTTTTTTTGCGCCAGCACGTGGAGCCAGAGCAGGGTGGCGAGACTACCGATAGGCGTGATTTTTGGCCCCAGATCGCAGCCAATCACGTTGGCGTAAATCATCGCTTCTTTAATCAATCCTGTTGCCGTGCTGCCATCAATAGAGAGCGCGCCAATCAGCACCGTGGGCATATTGTTCATTATGGATGACAGGAAGGCGGTGATGAACCCGGTTCCCAGAGTAGTCACCCATAAACCGTGGGTGGACAGCGCATTCAGCACGCCTGAAAGGTATTCGGTTAACCCGGCGTTACGCAAACCGTAGACCACCAGATACATCCCCAGTGAGAAGATGACGATCTGCCACGGTGCGCCGCGCAGCACTTTTCCGGTATTAATCGCGTGTCCGCGTTTTGCAACGGCGAATAAAATCAGCGCGCCAGCTGTTGCAATGGCGCTGACCGGAATGCCGAGAGGCTCAAGCACAAAGAAGCCGACGAGAAGAAGCAGTAGCACTATCCAGCCTGTTCTGAACGTCGGGAGATCGTGAATGGCCCGGGCGGGCTCCCGGAGTTTCGCAAGATCATATTCCGGTGGAATTTCCTTGCGAAAGAACAGATGCAGCATCACCAGCGTGGCAGCAATCGCGGCGATATCAACCGGGATCATCACCGAGGCGTATTCGCTGAACCCCAGCTTAAAGAAGTCTGCCGACACAATGTTGACCAGGTTCGAGACAATCAGCGGCAGGCTGGCGGTATCGGCGATAAAACCTGCCGCCATCACAAACGCCAGCGTGGCCTGCTTGCTGAACCCCAGCGCCAGCAGCATGGCGATGACGATAGGTGTCAGGATCAACGCTGCACCATCATTAGCAAACAGCGCCGCAACGGCCGCACCCAGCAGCACGATATAAGTAAAGAGCAAACGCCCCCGACCGTTTCCCCAGCGGGCGACATGCAGCGCCGCCCACTCGAAAAAGCCGGACTCATCCAGCAGCAGGCTGATGATAATAACGGCGATAAACGTCGCCGTGGCATTCCAGACGATATTCCACACCACCGGAATATCGTTAAGGTGGATCACGCCGCTGGCCAGCGCCAGCACTGCGCCAATCGTCGCGCTCCAGCCGATACTGAGCCCTTTGGGCTGCCAGATGACCAGTACCAGCGTAAACAGAAAAATTGCCCCTGCCAGAAACATCGCTTACCCCGTTATATCTGTTTTAATGAATGTATTTAACACGTCCCTGGAAGGCTATTCTTTAGCCTTGCACGCGTTTCTTCCCGCAGGCAGTTCCAGCTGTTATCGATGACGGTAGCTGCCCACGCAGGCATGTTCGGAGACAAACGGTAATAGACCCACTTCCCCTCACGACGGTCGATAACCAGCCCGGACTCGCGAAGTAAGGCCATATGGCGCGAGACTTTCGGCTGTGACTCCGTGGTTGCGGAGCAGAGATCGCAGACGCATAGTTCGCCCGCTTCACGCAGAAGCATGACGATGGAGAGCCGCGTTTCGTCGGAGAGGGTTTTGAAAAGCTGGAGCGGGTGGAGCATGGTTGAACCCTGCGGATAGTTTATACATATTTGTTTAAGCATATATGTTTGAGGCGGGGGAGGGAAGAGGGGGATGATGGAGCAGAGAATTTCAGGCAACAAAAAACCCATCAACCTTGAACCAAAACGGCGGGGTTGATGGGCTCCACAAATTGGGGACATCAAAGAAAAGCAGTGGCACTAGTTATGACTGCCCCCTGATAAAAAAGTTCTGCGCGTAACGAAAATTTTTTCGTTACGCGCAAAGTTAAGAGTTATCCGAGTCCAGGCCAGATGATGATGATCAGCGTACCTGCCAGCGTAAGCAGTACGTTAGCGATAGCGTAGGTACCCGCATAACCCAGCGCCGGGATGTTGCTGCGGGCGGTATCGCTGATGATTTCCATCGCTGGCGCACAGGTACGTGCACCCATCATTGCCCCGAAGAGCAGGGCGCGGTTCATGCGTAGCACATAGGCACCAAACAGGAAACAGATCACCACCGGTACCAGGCTGACGATAAGTCCGGAAACCAACATTTGCCAGCCGACGGCGCCCAGGCTGTGGCCAATGCCGCTACCGGCGCTTAAGCCGACACCCGCCATAAAGACCATCAGACCGAACTCTTTCACCATGTTCAGCGCGCCCTGCGGAATGTAGCCGAAGGTTGGGTGGTTCGCTCGCAGGAAGCCCAGCATAATCCCGGCAAACAGCAGCCCGGCGGCGTTACCGATGCCAAAGCTAAAGTTGCTGAACTGGAAAGTGATCATCCCAATCATCAGGCCAACAATAAAGAAGGCGCAGAAGGCCAGCAGGTCGGTGACCTGGCTGTGAATGGAGATAAAACCGATACGGTCAGCGACGGTTTTTACGCGGCGTGCGTCGCCGCTGACCTGCAACACGTCACCTTTATTCAGGACGACATTATCGTCGATAGGCATCTCAATCTGGCTGCGGATCACGCGGTTCAGGAAGCAACCGTGGTCGGTCAGTTTCAGTTGCGCCAGACGACGTCCGACGGCGTTGTGGTTTTTCACCACAATCTCTTCGGTGACGATACGCATGTCGAGCAGGTCGCGGTCGAATACCTCTTTACCGTTACGGAAGCTTGGGTCCAGCCGCGCGTGGGCATCCGGGTAACCCACCAGCGCGATGTCGTCGCCCATCTGCAGTACCGCGTCGCCGTCCGGGTTCGCCAGAATGCCGTTACGACGGATACGTTCGATATAGCAACCCGTCTGGCGGTAAATCCCCAGCTCGCGCAGATTTTTACCGTCCGCCCAGGCGACCAGCTCTGGCCCGACGCGATAAGCGCGGATCACCGGAAGATAAACTTTTCGTTTGGAGTCCGTGTCCAGACCACGCTCGCGGGCGATTTGCTGGGCGCTGGTCTGCAGATCCTGATGCTGCAGTTTCGGCAGGTAGCGCGCGCCCACAATCAGGCTCACCAGACCAATCAGATAGGTCAGGGCATAGCCCAGGCTCAGGTGATCGAGTGCGGTAGAAAGCTGTGCCCCGGCCATACCGGAATGGCGCAGGGTATCGCCTGCACCCACCAGAACCGGCGTCGAGGTCATGGAGCCTGCCAGCATACCGGCCGTTAACCCGATATCCCAGCCAAACAGTTTACCCAGCCCTAACGCGATCAGCAGCGCACTGCCGACCATCACCAGCGCCAGCATCAGATAATTTTTGCCGTCGCGGAAGAAAATGGAAAAAAAGTTAGGACCCGCTTCCACACCAACACAAAAAATAAACAGCATAAAACCTAAGTTAAGCGCGTCTGTGTTAATGCTGAAATGCTGCTGACCTAATAATAAGGAGACGACTAAAACGCCAATGGAATTACCAAGTTGTACTGAACCCAGGCGCAATTTACCCAGGCAAAGGCCCAGCGCCAGTACCACAAATAATAACAGGATGTAATTCCCATTTAACAAGTCTGCGACGTTTATATTCACGGAGGCTAACTTCTTGTTTACCAGTAAGTTGTTGAATGAAAGGACATTTTGGGCTACTGTTTTCAGTGCCAGGGAATACTTCTACACTCCCTGCGGCCAAAAAAATTCCCTAAGACAATAGCAGCTGGATAGTTTAATCGCATTAGCTACCAACGGCTACTCATTATCGCATAACCGTATGCGGGTTTTGGCAAGGATTGCCGCATAACTTTATCCGATCGGGTGTCCACGCGACGAAACTTTATTTGATAGAGAAGTCAGGAGGATAATTTGAACATTAAAGGAAAATGGGCAGGGGCGATAAGCTGTTTCTTACTGTTCACCGTTGTCTGTATGTCATTAGCGTTTAATGTTAAGGGGGCATTCAGAGCCTCCGGGCATCCGGAACTGGGACTGCTCTTTTTCATTCTGCCTGGCGTGGCCGCGAGTTTTCTCTCGCGCGAAGGCGAGGTTGTTAAGCCGCTGTTAGGGGCAATGCTGGCGGCACCGCTGTGCCTGGTGCTGATGCGGTTGCTTTTTGTGTCCACGCGAAGCCTCTGGCAGGAGCTGGCCTGGCTGCTGAGCGGCGTATTCTGGTGCGCGCTCGGTGCGCTGTTTTTCCTGTTTCTTCGCACTCTGATACGGCATCAACGGTTACACAATAAAAAAGAATGAGGACGCCGTTGCGCCCTCATTGCGTCCTCATAACGGCAGCACGGTTCCGCCGGGCAATTGCACCCTCATTGGCCCCAGGATGCTATTCATCAGGAGATCGCCATCCGGCATAAACTCCATCTGCGCGTAAATGCCGTTGCCGCAGATATTGTCGTTAAATACGGTACTGTGCACGGTTTGCCCGGTATTCCAGTCCATACCTACCACCTTCCATCCGCCGTTATTGCGATAGTAAC
>NZ_JALW01000032.1:0-43661 GCF_000710795.1 Enterobacter sp. T1-1
GATAAATTGTTAAAGAGCAGTGCAACGCGGCTTTCGCTCACCGTTGCGAGGTCCCGTATAATACGTTTTCCTCATTCAGAGTCAAGTGATTATTTTCACTTTTCTCTGTCGGCATTCATCTCTGAACCCCGCTAACCCGGCGGCTTGCAAGCCGTTGTTCCGTGTCAGTGGAGGCGCATTATAGGGAGTTCTCAGACGTTGACAACCCCTCTTTAAAAAAAAACGTTCAACCGTCTCTTTTTTGCTCAAAACCGTGCTACAGCGCGAGTTTTTCGAGCGTTTCAAACCCATAACGGCGCAAAACGGGTAAAAGTTGTTCAGTCTCGTTTGTTAGTGCCATACAAAACGCGATATTCGCATCGGCAGATTTGGCATCCGGCGCTTCATGTTCCAGCAGCCAGGCAGTACGACGGGCAATAGCCGCACCGGAATCCACCAGACGCGTCCCCTCCGGCAGTACTTCTAACAATTCTTCCTGTAAGAGCGGGAAATGAGTGCAGCCCAATACGACGGTATCCGGCGGTTCCGGCATACGCAGCCACGGGCGAAGAATACGACGCAGCTCCTCAAGTGGCACCGTCTTGCCATGCAGCTTCGCTTCAGCCATCTCCACCAGCTCTGCCGAACCGAGCATCGCGATCTGGCATTCATTGGCAAAACGATCGATCAATTCACGCGTATAAGGACGCTTCACCGTGCCGCGCGTAGCCAGCAGACCCACAATACCATTCGCAGTCAGGCGCGCAGCAGGCTTTATTGCGGGAACCACGCCCACAACCGGGAACTGAAATTTTGCGCGCAAGGCTGGCAGCGATACCGTGCTTGCCGTATTACAGGCGATGACTGCCAGCGCCAGAGGATAACGCTGCTGTACCGCGGTGACGATTTCAACGACACGCTCAACAATAAAGTCCTCGCTCTTCTCCCCATAAGGGAAAGCGACGTTATCGAAGGCGTAGATATAATGGAGATCCGGCAGGAGATGCCGAATCTCATCATAGACCGAAAGCCCACCGACGCCGGAATCAAATACCAGCACGGTGGGACGCGGATTAGAAGGTGTAGCTGCCAGACAAGGTGTATTCCCGTCCTGCAGTTTGGTAGCCATAAACTGTCTCGTAATCTTTATCGAACAGGTTGGCTATTTTACCACGAACTGTAAGGTGAGAGGTGACAGGATATGAAACTGCGACATCCCACAGGCTCACCCCGCCCATTTTCACGCGTTCTGACGTATACGTATCTGGATCGATCGCGACATCATAGCGGGTGCCGAGGTAACGGTAAGCGAGGTTCCAGTCGAGATCCCATACCTGCCAGTCAAGTTGATACTTAACCTGCTGCTTAGAACGGCGGGCCAGCACTTCATGAGTTTTGGCGTTACGCGGGTCAACATAATCATAGGAGATCTGGTGTCCAACCGGTCCAGTTTCGAACTGTGCCGTCGCTTCCACACCTTTAATACGCGCTTCGTCAACGTTGTAGTACCGATACGTATGCGGATCGCTGCTGATCAGGTTATCAATATCATTACGATAACCGGTGATACGCCAGTTGACCGGTCCCGTCAGGCCTTCAAAGCCCCCTTCCCACTGTTTACTCTCCTCCGGTTTAAGGTTCGGATTGCCGTAAGAAGCGCTGTGGATCTGGCTCATCGTCGGTGCTTTAAAAGCGGTGCCGTAGGAGGCAATCACGCGATAACCATCCACAAACTCCCACGCTGCGCTGGTTTGCCACGTGCCATGGTTGCCAAAGTTGGAGTTGTCGTCATTACGCGCCGCCGCTTCCAGCGTCACGCTGTTGAACTGCTGCATCGCAGACGCGAACACGCCGGTATTATGTTGCTCGTAACCTTTTTCCAGGTAACCGGTCCCGGCCTGCGTCTTCTGCTTTTGCCAGTCCAGGCCTGCGCCGATATTGCCATGGCCAACTTCTATAGTGTTGAGCCATTGGGTGGTGTACTGCTTCACGTCATCCATGGTTGCGGAATCAGCGTAGCGCCCTTTCTTCGGATCATAGTTCTGATCTTTACTGCGGCCGTAACCCGCCACCAGCTGTGACTGGAAAATCCCCTGGCTGTAACGCAAACCGGTATCCCAGTTCTGGCTGTAAAGCTGGCGAGTATCAGGTCGTCCATCCACCATAAAATTGGCGTCGTAATGATCGTAACCGTCATACGCGGTGCGGTTGTCATAACCAAAGCCACGGAAGAACCCGCTCACGCTGTCGGTAATTTGCTGTTCCACGGAGCCGTACAGCGATTTACTCATAAAACCATCGCGGTCAGGCTGGCGCGGCGCATCCTGGGCAGCAATATCAAAGCCGCGGGTATAGGTGTAGTTACCCGCCATAGTGATTTTGGTTTTATTCAGCACCTGCTGGAAAGTGCCATCATAGGTCTGGTAGCCTTTAGAGCCGACGCCCGCTGAGATTTCCGCACCCGGCTTATCACGCCCGGTGATGATGTTAATCACGCCGCCAATCGCGTCGGAGCCATACAGCGCAGAACGCGGGCCACGGACGTATTCGATTCGCTGAATCAGCGAGGTTGGGATTTGGCTCAGATCGGGAACATTGCTAATCCCGGCGCTGTTCAACGGTACACCGTCAATCAGGACCAGAACATGACGGGATTCAGTGCCGCGAATAAAGGTAGAAGAGGTGGCCCCCAGGCCACCGCTTTGCGCGATATCTACGCCCGGCAGACGTGACATAATCTCCACAACGCTCTTTGCCTGCCAGCGCTCAATATCTTCACGCGTCACCACGGACGTCGGTGCCAGAACTGTTTTTGCCGGTTGTTCAAAACGATTTGCTGTCACCACCAACGAGTCAGCGCTATCCTGCGCCCAGCCCGAAAATGCCGTAACGGACAACGCCGTTAACAGCGATACTTTTTTAATCATTGTTAAAGCATCCACAATATAAGAAGGATGCCGCAGGCCTCATCTATAGCACGCGATGATGAAACCAAATGCGACGTGATCCCGGCAGGTCTTCGGGCTGGGTGGCGTTTTGTGGATGAAGACTTCCCATTTTCACAGTGTCTGCAACTCTCATCCCGCCAGTCTTTACCGCTGCGCGTCAGCTCCAGATTTACACTGGATTCCCTTTTCACTCTCAGGAGACCGGAAACAGAATGCTACAATTAGACACGTATAGATGTCCAGATAGCTATTAGCCATTAAATCTGGACATCCACTGCACAATCCCTACAATCCCCGCGTAATTCTTTATCACTCAGGACGCATCATGACCCCCGAACACCTCCCGACAGAACAGTACGACGCACAGCTGGCAGAGAAAGTTGTCCGCCTGCAAAGTATGATGACGCCTTTCAACGCGCCCGTTCCTGAGGTGTTCCGTTCCCCCGTCAGCCACTACCGTATGCGCGCCGAGTTCCGCATCTGGCACGATGGCGACGACCTGTATCACATCATTTTCGATCAGCAGACTAAATCCCGTATCCGGGTTAACAGCTTCCCGGCGGCGAGTGAGCTGATTAACCAGCTCATGACTCTGATGATTGACGGTGTGCGCAACAACCCGGTGCTGCGCCATAAGCTGTTCCAGATTGACTACCTGACCACCCAAAGCAATCAGGCCATTGTCTCTCTGCTGTACCACAAGGCGCTTAACGACGAGTGGCGCGAGCAGGCAGAAGCGCTGCGCGATGCGCTGCGGGCGCAAAACATCAACGTTCACCTGATTGGCCGCGCGACAAAAACCAAAATCATGCTGGATCAGGATTACATCGATGAGCGCCTGTCGGTGGCAGGAAAAGAGATGGTTTACCGTCAGGTAGAGAACAGCTTCACCCAACCTAACGCGGCGATGAACGTGCAAATGCTGGAGTGGGCGCTGAAAGCGACCGAAGGGTCAAAGGGCGATCTGCTTGAGCTGTACTGTGGGAATGGCAACTTCTCGCTGGCACTGGCGCGCAATTTCGAGCGCGTACTGGCAACGGAAATTGCCAAACCGTCCGTTGCGGCCGCGCAGTACAACATTGCCGCCAACCATATCGACAACGTGCAGATTATTCGTATGGCAGCAGAAGAGTTTACGCAGGCCATGAACGGCGTGCGCGAATTTAACCGTCTTGAGGGGATCGATCTGAAGGGCTATCAGTGCGAGACGATTTTTGTCGATCCGCCGCGCAGTGGCCTGGACAGCGAAACCGAGAAGATGGTGCAGGCATACCCGCGTATTTTGTACATTTCCTGTAACCCGGAAACGCTGTGCAAAAACCTGGAAACATTAAGCCAGACGCACAAGGTTGAACGTCTGGCGCTGTTCGATCAGTTCCCGTATACGCACCATATGGAGTGCGGTGTTTTACTTACCGCACGGTGATCTGTAGGCCGGATAAGCGTAGCGCCATCCGGCGTTTTTGGCAGGTGGCGCTTCGCTTACCTGCCCTACAAATAATTCCTTACTCTGGCAACTGGCTCTTGCGGCTGCGCATGCGAGAGCCAATCCAGAACACCAGCGCCACAGACAGAACAGCAGGGAAGAAGTTAGAGCCGATATCCGGGTACTCTGCGCGCACCACCGTGCTGTACAGCAACACACCCAGAATAAAGCAGGCTGCGGCCAGGCCCGGTAACCCCACCGGCATGGTGCGGTTCAGATAACGCTGGTGCAGGCAGTAAACCGTCAGCACCAGGGCGATAAGCGGGAAAATCGAGAAGGGTACGATGGAGCTAAAAATTGCGGCAAACGTACCATTAATGGATAAGCCAGCGATCAATGCCAGCAACAGCGTCCCTTTATCCTGACCTGACTGTTTCATTACTCACCTTCACTCTTCGGTTTGATGTGCCAGTTTCTCTTGTTCACGGCGATACCAGTAGTACGCACCTTTGGAGATCATCCTGAGCTGCAATACCAGTCGCTCTTCGAGTTGCTTACGTTGTTCAATGCTGACATCCAGCGCTTCGGCACCTGCACTGAAAACAATCGTCACCATCGCTTCAGCCTGTGCTTCGGTGAACGCACGCGGCATATGGTTTTCGAGTTCAAGATAGTCGGCAAGTTCCGCAATGAAATGCTGAATTTCACGCGCGACAGCGGCACGAAATGCCGCTGACGTTCCTGAACGCTCGCGCAGCAACAGGCGAAACGCGTTGGGGTTATTGCCGATAAATTCCATAAAGGTCGACACGGAGGTACGGATAACGCTACCGCCTTTCGCGATACGCTGCCGCGCCTGGCGCATCAGCTGGCGCAGCATGAGCCCACTCTCGTCGACCATGGTCAGACCCAGTTCATCCACATCACGGAAATGGCGATAGAAGGACGTTGGCGCAATCCCGGCCTCGCGTGCGACTTCACGCAGGCTCAAACTGGCAAAACTCCGCTCAGCACTCAGTTGACTGAATGCAGCTTCCACCAGCGAACGCCGGGTTTTCTCTTTTTGTTGTGCTCTTACGCCCATCACGATAGTTGAATCCTTCCAAAGGTCTGATGGCACTATACCAGAGAATAAAATTAATCTGTTTACCTGGCTTTGTGAATGATTGTTTACGCGCGCTTTGTGCTCCACTGCCGGAAAAAAGCACAACGATAATTGGGTTACCCTGGCAATGATGTTATGATTCTGTTGCTTTTATGTATAAGAACAGGTAAGCCTTGCCATGCCACATTCCTACGATTACGACGCAATAGTTATTGGTTCCGGCCCCGGCGGCGAAGGCGCTGCTATGGGTCTGGTAAAACAGGGAGCCAGAGTAGCGGTCATTGAGCGCTACCATAATGTTGGCGGCGGTTGCACCCACTGGGGCACCATCCCTTCCAAAGCCCTCCGCCACGCCGTTAGCCGCATTATTGAATTTAACCAGAACCCTCTTTACAGCGACCACTCCCGACTTCTTCGTTCCTCTTTTGCCGATATCCTGAATCACGCAGATACCGTTATTAACCAGCAGACACGCATGCGTCAGGGTTTTTACGAGCGTAATCACTGCGAAATACTTCAGGGTAACGCGCATTTTGTGGATGAACATACGCTGGCGCTGGAGTGTCACGACGGTTCGGTTGAAACCCTCACCGCTGAAAAATTTGTTATCGCCTGTGGTTCCCGCCCGTATCATCCGGCAGACGTGGATTTCTCACACCCACGCATTTACGACAGCGATTCCATCCTCAGCCTGCACCATGAACCACGCCATGTGATTATCTATGGCGCGGGGGTGATCGGGTGTGAATATGCGTCTATCTTCCGCGGAATGGATGTCAAAGTTGATCTGATTAACACCCGCGACCGCCTGCTGGCTTTCCTGGATCAGGAGATGTCAGACTCGCTCTCCTACCACTTCTGGAACAGCGGTGTGGTGATTCGCCACAACGAAGAGTACGAGAAGATCGAAGGCTGCGACGACGGCGTGATCATGCATCTGAAGTCTGGCAAAAAGCTGAAAGCCGACTGCCTGCTGTATGCCAACGGCCGTACCGGTAACACCGATTCACTGGCGCTGGAAAACATCGGTCTGGAGACGGACAGCCGTGGTCAGTTGAAGGTTAACAGCATGTACCAGACTGCCCTGCCGCACGTTTACGCGGTCGGTGACGTGATTGGTTATCCGAGCCTCGCTTCCGCGGCCTATGACCAGGGACGCATTGCGGCGCAGGCGCTGGTAAAAGGCGAAGCGACGGCGCATCTGATCGAAGACATTCCAACGGGGATTTACACCATTCCGGAAATCAGCTCCGTGGGGAAAACCGAGCAGCAGCTGACCTCCATGAAGGTGCCTTACGAGGTGGGTCGCGCCCAGTTTAAACATCTGGCACGGGCACAAATTGTTGGCATGAGCGTGGGAACGCTGAAGATCCTGTTCCATCGCGAGACGAAAGAGATCCTCGGTATTCACTGCTTTGGTGAACGCGCGGCGGAAATCATTCATATCGGCCAGGCGATAATGGAGCAAAAAGGTGGCGGTAACACCATTGAGTACTTCGTTAACACCACCTTTAACTACCCGACCATGGCGGAAGCCTATCGGGTTGCCGCGCTGAACGGTTTAAACCGCCTGTTTTAACGCGTTGTCAAAATGGCCATCCATCGCACCACGGATGGCCTCTGCCAGCTGCTCATAGCGGCTGCGCAGCGGTGACCCCGGACGATAAACCAGACCTATAGTACGACGTGGCTCTGGTTTAATGCACGGCAGGTAAACCACACCGTCGCGTTTACGCTCGCGCGGCACGGCCAGCGCAGGCAGCAACGTAATACCACTTCCCGCCGCCACCATATTACGCAGCGTTTCCAGGCTGGTTGCGCGGAAATGGGTATCTTCATCCGCTCCCGCTTCAAAACAGAAGCCCATCGCCTGATCGCGCAGGCAGTGGCCATCTTCCAGCATCAGCAGCTTTTCACCGGCCAGATCGGCCATCGGCACGCGATCGCGGTTCGCCCACGGGTGATCTTCGTAGATCGCCAGCATCATCGGCTCGTCAAACAGCGGCACTTCGATAAAGGCTTCGCTCTCTTTTACCAGCGCCAGAATGGCGCAGTCGAGCTTGCCGCTATCTAACTGTGCCAGCAGCTGATGGGTTTGCGCTTCATGCAGATACATTTCGAGTTTCGGGAACGTCTGGTGCAGCATCGGAATGATGTGCGGCAGAAGGTACGGACCAACGGTTGGGATCAGGCCAATATGCAGCGGGCCGGACATGGTCTCCCCTTGCTGACTTGCCATTTCCTTGAGCACTTTGACCTCGCGCAGCACGGTGCGCGCCTGATCTACCAGCAGCAAACCCGCCTGAGTGAACAGCACTTTACGACTGGTGCGCTCCAGCAGCATCACGCCCAGCTCATCTTCCAGCTTGCGGATCTGACCGCTCAGCGTAGGCTGGCTGACGTGGCAGGAATCTGCCGCACGGCGAAAGTGGCGATGCTCGGCTAACGCTACCAGGTATTCAAGATCACGAATATTCATTATTCATCCTCCGTCGCCACGATAGTTCATGGCGATAGATAGCATAGCAACGAACGATTATCCCTATCAAGCATTCTGTTGAATAATACACCACATAGACGAGGCGGCACGTGTTTGACCCTTGACGTCCCCGCACCGTCAGCGAGTTTCTCTCAAAACTCGAACAACTAAAGCCAACGTGAACTTTTGCGGACCCCGTGGTCCGCTTTTTTTTGCGTAAAAAAGCCCGGGGGTAAAAGCAAAATGGCAACCGAAGTTGCCATTTTTAGGGTTTGCTCCCTCTCCCTGTGGGAGAGGGCCGGGGTGAGGGCACCAGCCCGCACAAATCAAACCAACCGGTTTTTCGCGTCCGCAATCGCCTGCGCCACCTGCTTCGGCGACACACCGCCTTTCGCCGCACGCTTATCCAGGCATGACTGCAACGACAGAATCAGGTACACATCCTCCCCGATAACCGCACTGAATTTCTGCAGGTCGGCAAGCGCCAGCTCTTCCAGCGGTTTCCCCTGACGAATCGCTTCCACTACCGCTTCGCCCACAATGTGGTGCGCTTCACGGAACGGTACGCCTTTCGCTACCAGGTAATCCGCCAGTTCGGTCGCGTTTGCATAACCCTGCTGCGCCGCTTCCTGGCAACGAGGACGTTTCACCTGAATGCCGTCCAGCACCAGCGCGCCCATATGCAGGCAGTCCAGCCAGGTGTCGAGCGCGTCGAACAGCCCTTCTTTGTCTTCCTGCATATCTTTGTTGTACGCCAGCGGCAGCCCTTTCAGGGTCATCATCATGCCGGTCAGTGCGCCCTGTACGCGGCCACACTTCCCGCGGATCAGCTCCAGCGCATCCGGGTTTTTCTTCTGCGGCATCAGGGAAGAGCCGGACGTCACACGGTCAGACAACTCCACAAATCCGGCTTCGCCAGAGTTAAAGAAGATCAGGTCTTCGGCAAAGCGTGACAGGTGGACCATCCCGATAGAAGCATTCGACAGCAGTTCCAGCACGTGGTCACGGTCAGAGACGCTGTCCAGACTGTTACGGGTGGCAGACGCAAAGCCCAGCCAGCCTGCCAGCTGCTCGCGGTCAATTTCATATGCCGTACCCGCCAGTGCACCGCTGCCCAGCGGGCTGACGTCCAGGCGCTTCAGGGTATCCTGCAGACGGCTTTCGTCACGCGCCAGCATCTCGACATAGGCCAGACACCAGTGCGCAAAGGTCACCGGCTGCGCACGCTGCAAATGGGTATAACCCGGCATCACCGCGTCCTGGTTGTTCTGTGCCGTTTCCACCAGCGCGCTCTGCAGCTGACGGTTAGCCACCAGCAGCTCCGCGACGGTATCTTTACACCACAGCTTCAGATCGGTCGCGACCTGGTCGTTACGGCTACGGCCGGTGTGCAGCTTTTTACCCAGCTGGCCAACTTTGTCGATCAGTTTGCCTTCTACCCAGCTGTGAATATCTTCGGCATCGCTTTGCAGAATTTGCTGCGGATCCAGACGCACTTCTTCCAGCAGATTATTGAGCGCCTCTTCCAGCTGCTGCTGCTCCTCTGCGGTCAGCACGCCCACCGTCACCAGCGCTTTGGACCAGGCCACAGAGCCGACGATATCCTGTTCGGCCAGGCGGTAGTCGAAGCGCAAAGAGTCGTTGAACTGTTTGAACCGTTGATCCGCTGCCTGTGTAAAACGCCCACCCCAAAGTGCCATAACATCGTTCCTTTATTCGTTAGTTCCGCCGGATGGCGCTGCGCTTACCCGGCCTACGGTCATTCATTAATAACTTACGCTAAAATACGCGTGCCAATTGGCGTGCCGTTAAACAGCGCCGGAAGCTGCTCCGCGTGACGCCAGGAGGCGATATCCACCGGGCGCCCGAGCGTACGGGCGGCATCCAGCGCGGCATTCACTTTGACGATCATCCCGTCGGTAATAATGCCCTGGGCGATCAGCTGTTCGGCTTTTGCCGCGGTCATTTCCGCAATGCGCTGGCCTTTGCCGTCCAGAATACCGCTCACATCGGAGAGCAGGATCAGGTCCGCGCCCAGCGTTGCCGCCAGTGCCGTTGCCGCCTGGTCCGCATTCACGTTCATCAACTCACCCTCTTCGGTCACCCCGATAGAGCTCACTACCGGCAGGAAACCGCCTTCCAGCAGCGTGTTAATCAGCTTAGGCGAACCTGGCTGCGCCAGTCCAACGTGGCCGAGTTCTTCATCGAGCTGGGTCACTTTTACGCTGTCGCCGTCGCCCAGATAGAGGCCAACGGAGGCAATGTGGTGTTTCTTCGCCCAGGACAACAGAGTCTTATTTGCCGTACCTGCCAGCGCACCGGTGATGATGTCAATCTGGTCGGCAGGCGTCACGCGCAGGCCGTTTTTCTTTTTCACCGGCAGGTTGAGCCCTTTCATCAGCTCATCCACCACGCAGCCGCCGCCGTGCACAATCACCAGCGGACGCTGGTGCGATTCGCGATAGTTAACCAGCGCGGTAAACAGACGCTCCAGCGCTTCTTCGCTGTCCAGCAGTACACCACCGAGTTTGATAATTAATGGGTTCATCATCACACCTTAAATAAGAGCCTGCGTTTCCGGGAAACCGAAACGAATATTTGCACACTGCATTGCCTGAGCGGCAGCGCCTTTGAGTAAGTTATCTTCTGCTGCCACCACGATCAGATGCTCGCCCTGCACGGCATAGCCGATGTCGCAGAACGGCAGGCCAACCACGTTTTTCAGCGCGGGCACGCCTTTGTCGTAGAGACGCACCAGCGGTTTATCCGCATACGCTTGAGTAAAGGCCTCGCTCACCTGGTCTTTGGTCACGCCCGGTTTCAGGCGGCAGGTAATGGTTTCGAGGATCCCACGCGGGAAGCTGCCCAGGTGCGGTGTAAAGATGACATTGGCCCCCAGATGGGTAGTGATTTCCGGATGATGGCGGTGATTAAACACGCCATACGGCTGCAGGCTGACTTCACAGAAGCTGTTAGAAATAGCAGCCTTGCGTCCGGCACCGCTGACACCACTGGTGGCGTTGATCACCGGCCACTGGTTCAGATCCAGCAGGCCTGCGTCGATCAGCGGCTTCAGAGAAAGCTGTGCGGCCGTCGGGTAGCAGCCCGGCACGGCAATCAGATCGGCTTCTTTCAGCTTGTCTGCGCTCCACTCCGCCAGCCCATACACGGCTTTTGCAAGCAGGTCCGGGTGCTGATGGGTAAAGCCATAATATTTTTCGTAGAACGCGCCGTCGTTAACACGGAACGCGCCGGAGAGGTCGAACACCACGCAACCGGCCGCCAGGAATTGCGGCGCCAGGTCGTGACTGACCTCGTGCGCGGTGGCCAAAAACACCACGTCGACGCCGTCAGTGAACTCGCTGATGTCAGACATTGGCTGCAGTGGCAAGTCGACAATGCCCTTAAGCCACGGATGCAAATCGGAAATTAACTTTCCTGCATCATTGCTTTGCGCTGACACGGTCAAAGCGGTTATGGTCATATGAGGATGGCGATTCACGTAGCTTACAAGCTCTGCGCCCGCATAACCGCTAGCGCCTACAATCAGCGTATTCAACATCGGGTTCCTTTATGCTCAACGTTAATGTATTTTTATTCACATTTATTGCATGAATATTGATACTATCACGACCTAAGGTGTGTCAACAATGAAAATGAACTTACCGCCATTTATCGAGATTTACCGCGCCCTGATTGCCACACCCTCCATCAGCGCGACCGAAGAAGCGCTGGATCAGAGCAATGAGTCTTTAATCAATCTGCTGGCGGGTTGGTTTAGCGATCTTGGGTTTAACGTTGAGGTTCAGCCCGTACCTGGAACACGCCATAAATTTAACCTGCTCGCCAGTACCGGACACGGCGCAGGCGGACTGCTGCTGGCCGGTCATACCGACACGGTGCCCTTTGACGATGGCCGCTGGACCCGCGACCCGTTTACCCTGACCGAACATGACAACAAGCTTTACGGCCTTGGCACCGCCGACATGAAAGGCTTCTTCGCCTTTATCCTTGACGCGCTGCGTGACGTGGACGTGACAAAACTGAAAAAGCCGCTCTACATTCTGGCGACCGCCGATGAAGAGACCAGCATGGCGGGGGCGCGTTACTTCTCAGAAAACACATCGATTCGCCCGGATTGCGCCATCATCGGTGAGCCAACGTCATTACAACCGATCCGTGCGCATAAAGGCCATATCTCCACGGCAGTGCGCGTGATGGGCCAGTCCGGCCACTCCAGCGATCCGGCGCGTGGCGTCAACGCCATTGAACTGATGCACGACGCCATCGGCCGCATCATGACTCTGCGCGACGAACTGAAAGAGCGGTATCACTACGACGCCTTCACCGTGCCGTATCCAACGCTGAACCTCGGTAGCCTGCACGGTGGAGATGCCTCTAACCGTATCTGCGCCTGCTGTGAGCTGCACATGGATATCCGTCCGCTGCCGGGCATGACGCTGAGCGATCTCGACGGCTTGCTGACCGAAGCGCTGGCCCCGGTAAGTGAACGCTGGCCTGGCCGCCTGACGGTGTCTGAACTGCATCCACCGATCCCGGGTTATGAATGTCCACCGGATCATCAGCTGGTTGAAGTGGTGGAAAAACTGCTCGGCGAGAAAACCGACGTGGTGAACTACTGCACCGAAGCGCCGTTTATTCAGACGCTGTGCCCTACGCTGGTACTTGGCCCAGGCTCCATCAACCAGGCGCACCAGCCGGATGAATACCTGGAAACCCGCTTCATCAAGCCCACCCGCGAACTGATTACCCAGGTCGTGCATCACTTCTGCTGGCATTAAAACCGCACCGATTAGTCCCCTCTCCCGGTGGGAGAGGGTTAGGGTGAGGGCAACAAATCCCGCGATCTCCGTCACATTCCCATAAGCATCTCTTATCTGACGCAATGCGAATTAAATTTCGTAAATTGCCCGCATTTATTCGTTTGCTGAACCGTTTTCGCAGCAATTGACGACGGGGGTTTTACGTGGCTTTATAAAGGGAGATGACAAAATAATGTCCAGAAGATTTTCGCATGGGCATAAACAAAAATGATGGGGTGACTGGGTTTTTATGAACGAACAATATTCCGCGTTGCGTAGTAATGTCAGTATGCTCGGCAAAGTGCTTGGAGATACCATCAAAGATGCGTTGGGGGAAAACATCCTCGACCGCGTTGAAACCATCCGCAAGCTGTCTAAATCTTCCCGTGCCGGTAACGAAGCGAGTCGTCAGGAGCTGCTCACCACCTTGCAGAACCTCTCTAACGATGAGCTGCTGCCCGTTGCACGCGCATTCAGCCAGTTCCTGAACCTGGCAAACACGGCTGAGCAATACCATAGCATTTCGCCAAACGGCGAAGCTGCCAGCAACCCGGAAGTCATTGCCCGTACGCTTCGTAAACTCAAAGACCAGCCAAACCTCAACGAAGCCACCATTAAAAAAGCGGTGGAGTCCCTTTCGCTGGAGCTGGTGCTGACTGCCCACCCAACCGAAATCACCCGTCGCACCCTGATCCACAAAATGGTCGAAGTGAACAACTGTCTGAAACAGTTGGATAACAAAGACATTGCCGACTACGAACGTAACCAGCTGATGCGCCGTCTGCGCCAATTGATTGCGCAGTCCTGGCACACCGATGAAATTCGTAAGCATCGCCCAAGCCCGGTAGACGAGGCCAAATGGGGCTTTGCGGTGGTGGAAAACAGCCTGTGGGAAGGGGTGCCGAACTACCTGCGTGAGCTGAACGAACAGCTGGAAGCAAACCTAGGCTATCGCCTGCCAGTAGATTTTGTCCCGGTACGCTTTACCTCCTGGATGGGCGGTGACCGCGACGGTAACCCGAACGTGACGGCGGAAATCACCCGCCACGTGCTGCTGCTGAGCCGCTGGAAAGCCACCGATCTGTTCCTGAAAGACATTCAGGTGCTGATCTCCGAGCTGTCGATGGTGGAAGCAACGCCAGAACTGCGCGCGCTGGCTGGTGAAGAAGGTGCCAGCGAGCCGTATCGTTTCCTGATGAAAAAACTGCGCAGCCAGCTGATGGCGACCCAGGCCTGGCTGGAAGCACGCCTGAAAGGCCAGCGCCTGCCGAAGCCGGAAGGTCTGCTGAGCCAGAACGAACAGCTCTGGGAACCGCTATACGCTTGCTATAAATCACTACAGGCCTGCGGGATGGGCATCATCGCCAATGGCGAACTACTCGACACCCTGCGCCGCGTGAAGTGTTTTGGCGTGCCGCTGGTGCGTATCGACGTGCGTCAGGAGAGCACCCGCCATACCGAAGCGCTGGGCGAACTGACCCGTTATCTTGGCATTGGCGACTACGAAAGCTGGTCTGAAGCCGACAAACAGGCCTTCCTGATCCGCGAGCTGAACTCCAAGCGTCCTTTGCTGCCGCGCAACTGGGAGCCAAGCAACGAAACCCGCGAAGTGCTCAACACCTGTAAAGCGATCGTGGATGCGCCAAAAGGATCGGTCGCCGCCTATGTGATCTCGATGGCGAAAACCCCGTCCGACGTGCTGGCCGTTCACCTGCTGCTGAAAGAAGCCGGTATCGACTATGCCCTGCCGGTCGCCCCGCTGTTTGAAACCCTCGACGACCTGAACAACGCCAATGATGTAATGACCCAGCTGCTGAACATCGACTGGTATCGCGGCTTTATTCAGGGCAAACAGATGGTGATGATCGGCTATTCCGACTCCGCAAAAGATGCGGGCGTGATGGCGGCATCCTGGGCGCAGTATCAGGCGCAGGACGCGCTGATCAAAACCTGCGAGAAAGCCGGTATTGAGCTGACGCTGTTCCACGGTCGCGGTGGCTCCATTGGCCGTGGCGGTGCGCCTGCGCACGCGGCGCTGCTCTCTCAGCCGCCGGGAAGCCTGAAAGGCGGCCTGCGCGTGACCGAACAGGGCGAGATGATCCGCTTCAAATACGGCCTGCCGGAAGTGACCATCAGCAGCCTGTCTCTCTACACCAGTGCGATTCTCGAAGCAAACCTGCTGCCACCGCCGGAGCCGAAAGAATCCTGGTGCCGCATTATGGATGAGCTGTCTGACATCTCGTGCGACCTGTACCGCGGCTACGTGCGTGAAAACAAAGACTTCGTACCTTACTTCCGCTCTGCTACGCCAGAGCAGGAGCTGGGCAAACTGCCGCTGGGTTCACGTCCGGCCAAGCGTCGTCCGACCGGCGGCGTGGAGTCTCTGCGTGCAATCCCGTGGATCTTCGCCTGGACGCAGAACCGTCTGATGCTGCCAGCCTGGCTGGGTGCCGGTGCGGCGCTGCAGAAGGTGGTGGAAGATGGCAAACAGAACGAACTGGAAACCATGTGCCGCGACTGGCCATTCTTCTCTACCCGTCTGGGTATGCTGGAGATGGTCTTCTCGAAAGCTGACCTGTGGCTGGCGGAATACTACGATCAGCGCCTGGTGAAACCAGAGCTGTGGGCGCTGGGTAAAGAGCTGCGCGAACTGCTGGAAGGCGACATCAAAGTGGTGCTGGATATCGCCAACGACTCCCATCTGATGGCCGATCTGCCGTGGATTGCCGAGTCTATCCAGTTGCGTAACATCTATACCGACCCACT
Source organism: Enterobacter sp. T1-1 (assembly GCF_000710795.1). Lineage (NCBI taxonomy): Bacteria > Pseudomonadati > Pseudomonadota > Gammaproteobacteria > Enterobacterales > Enterobacteriaceae > Enterobacter > Enterobacter sp. T1-1. The sequence continues at coordinate 15,527 of NZ_JALW01000032.1, forward strand.
GAACGTCCTGCAGGCGGAGCTGCTGCACCGTTCGCGTCTGGCGGAAGAGGAAGGTAAAGATCCGGATCCACGCGTTGAACAAGCACTGATGGTGACAATTGCGGGCGTTGCAGCGGGTATGCGTAACACCGGCTAATGCTCACTGCCCGGCGGCGCTTCGCTTGCCGGACCTACGACAGGTAGGCCGGGTAAGCGAAGCGCCGCCGGGCAATACCTCGGTATTTACACCATGCAGCATGATATTACCCACATCCTGACTGACCTGATTAGCGGTACGATGCCGCTACGTCAGGTTCATTTCGCCAACCCCGCCCTCTGCGCACCCGAACTCGCCCTGCAGGTTGATTTCCCCCGTCTGGAGATCGTGCTCGAAGGCTCGGTGAAAGACCAGGCGGCTTGCGTATTACAGCAGGGTGATGTTTTATACGTCCCGGCGGGAGGCTGGAACGATCCGCAATGGCAAACGCCCGCGACAACGCTGAGCATCCTGTTTGGTAAACAGCAGCTTGGATTTAGTCTTTTACACTGGAACGGCGTGGATGCTCGTAATCTTGCAAAACAGCACGTCGCCCGTCGGGGGCCACGCATCGGATCCTTCCTGTTACAGACGCTTCATGAAATGCAGATGCAGCCGCACGAGCAGCAAACAGCGCGACTGATTGTTGCCAGCCTGCTTAGCCACTGCGTCGATTTGTTGGGTAGCCAGATCCAGACCGCCTCCCGAAGTCAGGCGCTGTTTGAAGCTATTCGCGTTTATATCGATGAACATTATGCGACCCCGCTTACCCGGGAATCCGTAGCGCAGGCGTTTTACATCTCTCCGAACTATTTATCGCATCTTTTTCAGAAAACCGGCGCGGTAGGTTTTAATGAGTACCTGACCCACACGCGGCTGGAGCACGCGCGTCAGTTGCTGAAAGGGTATGACTTAAAGGTAAAAGAAGTGGCGCATGCCTGCGGTTTTGTCGACAGTAACTATTTCTGCCGTTTATTCCGTAAAAACACGGAGCGCTCGCCGTCGGAATACCGTCGTCAGTATCACAGCCAGCTAATCGGAAAAGCGGCTAATCCAGAATGACCTGCGTATGCTGCGGTGCGGATACCATTTTTCGTACCGCTGCCATGACCTTTTGCGGGTCCCGCAGGAAAGCATTAATGCCGCATTTCACATAGCGGGCGGATTCGAAGCGTTCGTTGCCCGCCAGCTCAATATCCGTGATAAGTAATACGACATCGGCGCGGCGGATATCGTCCTCCGTCAGCTCACTTTCAATACCTAACGCCCCTTGCGTCTCAATGCGCACTGACCATTTCTCCTGCTGGCAAATCCGCTCCAGCCGTTCTGCGGCCATGTACGTATGTGCCACGCCGCTCACGCACGCGGTTACCGCCACCAGATGACGCCCTGCTATTACTGTCATTTTTAACCTCCAATGGTGACATGAAACCCTTTATCTTCGGCCATACGGCGAATTGCCGCGACCTCGTCAGCTGTCGGAGGACTCACCTCCCGCATCGACCATTGTTGCCCAAGCAGACGGTATTTTGGTTCACCATAAGAGTGAAACGGTAATAAATGCAGCTGCCGTATCCCTGAATGTAATAAAAATGCCAGCACGCTCGCCATGTTGGCGTCAGTTAGCGTATAGCCCGGAATAAGCGGCACACGGGGGATGACGTTTATGCCTTCGGCCACCAGCTGCGTAAGGTTTTCCAGCACTCTGGGAAGATTTACTGCCGTCACCGAACGTGCCTGCTCAGGATCCATAATCTTCAGGTCAAACAGTACTTCATCACACTGGCGTGCCAGCGGCAGCAATCGGGACAGGGGCGCATCTCCCGCCGTCTCAATAGCGGTATGAATACCGTAGCGGCGCAAACGCTTAAGCAGCTGCGTCGCAAAGGGTGCTTGCATTAATACTTCCCCGCCTGACAGCGTCACCCCGCCTCCCGATGAGCGAAAGAAGACGTCATCCTTCATCACTTCGCGTTCCAGCTCGTCCAGCGTCACGTCGCGTCCGATGCGTTCAAACGCGCCGGACGGGCACTCGTCCGCATCACGCAGGCAGGGAGCGCAGTGCAAACATTTGCTCTCCCGGCAAACCGTCTCTATTTTCGGCGAGATTGACTCAGGATTGGCGCACCACGGGCAACGGTGAGGACAGCCTTTGAAAAAGACTACCGTGCGAATGCCTGCTCCATCGTTCAACGAATAACGCTGAATATTGAAAATACGCGCTACGTCGGCGCGTGCTTCAACGACGTCACAGCTGATGCGCGGTCCGACGGATAATGTCATCCTGGATCTCCTTCGACAGCTCAACAAAGAAGGCGCTGTAGCCGGCAACGCGTACCACCAGCCCGGCAAAATCCTGAGGACGCCGCTGCGCCTCACGCAGGGTTTCCGCGTTGACCACGTTGAACTGGATATGCTGTAACTTAAGCTGCGTAAACGCACGGAGGAAGTCCGCCAGCTTCTGCAACCCGGCATCGCCTTCCAGCGTGGCGGGGGTGAATTTAACGTTTAGCAGCGTACCGTTAGATAACAGATAGTTATCCAGCTTACTTACCGACTTCAGCACAGCTGTCGGCCCCTGCATATCCTGGCCGAGCATCGGAGAAAGCCCTCCATCCGCCAGCTGTTCGCCCGCCAGGCGGCCATCCGGCGTAGCCCCCACGACCGCGCCAAGCGGCACATGGGCGGAGACGGTGTACGAGCCAGGCGTGAAGATTCCACCACGCGGGTTGCGGTATTTTTCGACCTCTTTACAGTAATGGCGCAGCAGTTCTGCACTGATATTATCGACATCGTCGATATCATTACCGTATTTCTCAAAGCGATTGATCAGCCGCGCGCGTACCTTTTCGCCCTCCGGGGTGGCAAAATTCGCTTTTAACACCGCCAGCAGCTCGTCAAAACTTAAGCGCTGCTGTTCAAACACCAGCCCTTTCAGGGCGTGAAGCGAGTCGCTCAAATTAGCAATACCAATCCCCTGCACGCCGGAGAAGTTATAGCGCGCGCCACCGTCAGTAATGTCTTTCCCCGTTTCCAGACAATCGCTGATAAAGGAGGAGAGCAACGGCACAGGCGCCCAGTCGCGATGGCCGATATCGCAAATGTTGCTTCCTTCCACCATCAGTGCAATGTAGTGATTAATCCTGGCGCGTATATGTTCAATTAACCCCTCGTACGTCAGCCCGCTATTGCCTTCGTTCTCCTGCATGGCGATTTCCATTACCTTCAGCAGGTTAAACATGGCGATATCATGCAGGCCGTAAGTTTTCCCTGGAATCGACAGTTCAACGCAGCCGACAACCGCATAGTCACGCGCATCTTCCAGCGACACGCCGCGATTCAAAAAGGCAGGTACTATCACTTCATCGTTAAAAATCTGTGGAATGCCGGTGCCCAGCCGAATAGTCTCCGCTGTTTTCAGCAGGAAAGGCCGGTCGATCAGTTCGTTTACCCGTACGCCGAGGTTAGGCTGGGGAAGCTGAACGCTCTGGTAGGCATCCAGACACAGGAACGAAAGCACGTTCACCGCGCTACGCCCGCTTTCCGTCAGACCACCCAGCAGCGCGGTATACCCGGTCGGGAACCCGGCAAAATAACGGGCGCTGCTGGTCGAGCGCAAGAGCACCACATCGTTACACTTCACCCACAGCGACTCCAGCAACTCTTTCAGAAACGCTGGATCGTCTCCCTGCGTTAACGAGGCCTGATAAAACGGCAGCATATACTGGTCAAAACGCCCGATGGAGAGCGAACTGGCGTTAGATTCGTACTGCAAAATGACGTTCATGTACCAGAACAGCTGACACGCCTGCCAGAAGGTTTGCGGCTTATGCTGTGCGTTGTGTCGCGAGATGTCGGCCATTGCCAGCAATTCTTCGCGGCGAGTAGCATCGCTGCTCTGAGCCAGTTCTTCAGCGAGCGCCGCATAACGCAGAATATGGCGCTGGGACGCTTCGAGCAGAATGAGCGCCGCTGCATAGAACGTGTTTTGCGTATCACGAGCGCAGCGTTCACGCATTTCCGCCACCAGCGCGCCCAGCCCGTTATTAAGCAGGCGAGGATAATCAATAATGATATGCCCCTGCCCTTTATCCGTTTGGTTGACGCTAAAAATCTGCGTCCCTACGGCGGCCTTCACCTCCTCCGTCATCTGGCTGTTGATGAAATCTTTCATCGACCGGTTTTCCCAATAGGGATACAGCACCTCACGGTAGGTCTGCTTATCCTCATCGCTGATTTCAAAGCGATCCTGCGGACGGGTGGCGAACTGGTCCAGTTCCTTAAGCAACCAGTAGGGATCCATCTCCGGTGACATAATGCCTGCACGCGGCTTAACGGTGCGGTTTCCGGCAATCAGTTCTTCATCACGAATCGCGATTTCCACATGGTCGAGAATGTGCGCCGTTGCTTTCGCGCGACGGAGAATAACCGGTTCGCCTTCCGTCTGTTGATGGCTGGCTGTATAGAGCAGCGCACGTTCAAGCGAGATCTCGCGAGGGTTGGCAAAGAGCGCATTTTTCAAACGCGGTATACGATTCGTCATGATGGAACTCCTGTTACGGAAAAAACCAGCCCGCCCCGAAGGGCGGGAGAACATCAGGCGGTTTGCGCCAGGTGGGCATCGATTTTGTTCATGATGGCGTCGGCACGTTTTACCGCGTCGCTGATATTGACGCGCACGATGGTTTTCCCGGCAAAACGCTCTTCGAATTTAATGCCGATATCTTTAGTCAGGATCACCATATCTGCCGCGGCGATATCCTCTGCCGTCAGTTCGTTCTCAAGACCAATCGACCCCTGCGTTTCTACCTTCACTTCCCAGCCTTTCGCTTTTGCGGCGCTTTCCAGCGCTTCGGCAGCCATATAGGTATGGGCAACGCCAGACGGACATGCGGTTACTGCGATAATTCGGGCCATGTTCTCTTCCTCACTTAGTTAATTTCGAAATCCAGATCCAGGTCATCCTCTTTTTCCTCGACCTGCTTTGTGTTCTTTCGGGCAATACGCTTTAGCACGTTGACGCTGACCGCCGTCACCACTGCACCCACGGCAACCGCCGCGATATAGCCGAGCTTGCCGTCCACCACGGGAAGCACAATTAACCCGCCCCATCCGGCATAGCATTGCGCGCCCATAACCGCAGCCGTGACCGCGCCGCAGGCGGAGCCCAACATGATGGAAGGAATCACGCGTAACGGGTCAGCTGCGGCAAACGGAATCGCTCCCTCGGTGACACCCACGCAGCCCATCACCAGCGCGGCTTTACCTGCTTCACGTTCTTCACCGGTAAAATTCTTACGGCCGATAAGCGTTGCCAGGCCTAACCCCAGCGGCGGTATGCAAATAGCCACGGCGGCAATTGCAACGACGGTATAAACGCCTTGCGCAACGCAAATCAGCATGAAGGCATAAGCCACTTTGTTGACCGGGCCGCCCATGTCGAACGCCAGCATGAGACCGATAATAATGGCGAGTACCACAATGCTGCCCTGCTGCATGCCTTGCAGCCACTGGGTGAGACCGGTAGTAAGCGCGCCTACAGGCTCGCCCAGTCCCCACATCATGATGCCTGCGGTAATAAACGTGCCGATAATCGGGATGATGAAGATAGGCATAACGGAACGCAGCACTTTCGGCACGGGCAGCTTTTTCAGATACCAGACGACAATGCCACCGAAAATCCCGGCGATAATTGCGCCAAAGAACCCTGCACCGAAGCTGTTGCCCACCCAGGCGGCAATAGTACAGGGAGCAAGCGCGGCGCGTTCTGCAATGGAATAACCAATATAGGCGGCGAGGAATGGCACCATCAGTGTTAAACCCGCCACACCGATGTCAAAGAGCTTTTTCAGATTGGGATCGGTTGCGGCATCGGGCACCGCACCTTTGCCGTATAGCATGACCGAAACCGCCAGCAGAATGCCGCCCGAGACCACAAACGGGATCATGTGCGACACCCCTGTCATCAGATGCTGTCGCGTGTTCTTGAGAATATGCACCAACGCTTTCATATGCCGCTCCAGGCCTTTATCCACAAAGATGTTGTGGCAAACAATAGGCAATCAGGAAGACGGCGGACAGGAGACAAAAAGGCCATTTACTGGATTTTTGTAATATCGGAATGAAAATGCGATCCGCCTCGACATTTCTCATCGACTTCGCATTACGCAAACGGTCACAACTTGTGAGTGAAATCTCAATTTTAAGGTGACATTACATTTGTCCAGTTTTTGGCAGTTTTGTCACATGGCGCGCCTCATCATCACGCTCGTATGCTGTTCCGCATAATTGACGATTAGTTTCAGGAGTGTGTATGGCTCTGGTAGTGGAATTTACCTGTGAATTGCCCAACGGCGTTCACGCGCGTCCTGCAAGTCATGTAGAAACGCTGTGCAACACGTTTATCTCGCAAATTGAGTGGCATAACCTGCGTACGGATCGTAAAGGCGACGCCAAAAGCGCGCTGGCGCTGATTGGTACCGATACGCTGGCGGGCGATGCCTGCCGCCTGGTGATAAACGGTGAAGACGAGCAGCATGCCCGGCAGCGGCTGGAGCTGTGGCTAAGAGAGGAGTTTCCGCATTGCGACGCGCCGCTTGAAGGGGTAATCAGCACGGAGCTGGATCCCTTGCCTGAATCACTGACACGCCTGAACCCGACGCTGTTTCGCGCTACTCCGGTATGCAGCGGGAGTGCACATGGCGTCCTGACGTTATTGTCCTCGCTCGATCTCAACGCCCTGACCGATTTGCCCGACGCGCAAAGCGTGGAAACTGAGCAGTCGGCGCTGGATAACGGCCTGACGCAGCTGATCAAACACATTGAGCTGCGCGCCCTGGACAGCGACAGTACTGCCAGCGCTATTCTTGAAGCCCACCGCTCGCTGGCTACAGATACCTCGCTGCGTAAGCACCTCCTGTCAGGGGTCAGCCAGGGTCTAAGCTGCGCCCAGGCCATCATCGCCACGGCGAACCATTTCTGCGACACGTTCTCCCGTTCCAGCAGCACCTATTTGCAGGAGCGGGTGCTCGACGTGCGCGACATCTGCTACCAGCTTTTACAACATATCTATGGTGAAGCGCGTTTCCCGGCTCACGGCCAGCTGACGCAGCCGAGCATCTGCCTTGCTGACGATCTGACTCCCGGTCAGTTTCTTGAACTCGATAAAACGCAGCTTAAAGGACTGCTGCTGAAAAGTGGCGGCACCACCTCGCATACCGTGATCCTCGCGCGTTCCTTCAATATTCCGACGCTGGTTGGCGTCAACAGTGAAAGCCTGCTGCAATGGCGCAATCAGCCTGTATTTGTGGACGGCAATGCCGGTGCGGTGGTCGTCAATGGCAGCGACGCCGTAGCGCGTTACTATCAGCAGGAAGCGCGCGTCCAGCAGGCGATACGCGAGCAACAGCGCGTCTGGCTTGACCGTGAAGCCAGAACCGCCGACGGCCTGCGGGTAGAAATTGCCGCCAATATTGCCCACGCGGTGGAGGCCCAGGCAGCATTTGGAAATGGTGCCGAAGGCGTGGGCCTGTTCCGCACGGAAATGCTCTATATGGATCGTGCCAGCGCACCCGGCGAAAACGAGTTATACAACATTTTCTGTCAGGCACTGGAAAGTGCAAATAGCCGTAGCATTATTGTGCGTACTATGGATATCGGCGGCGACAAGCCGGTGGAGTACCTGAATATTCCAGCTGAGAACAATCCCTTCCTCGGCTACCGTGCCGTACGCATATATGAAGAGTATTCTTCGCTGTTCACGACCCAGCTTCGGGCGATCCTTCGCGCCTCTGCCCACGGAAACCTTAAGATCATGATCCCGATGATCTCCTCCATGGAGGAGATCCTGTGGGTAAAAGAGAAGCTCGCCGACGCGAAGCAACAGCTCCGGGCTGAACATATTCCGTTTGATGAGAAAATCCCACTCGGCATTATGCTGGAAGTCCCCTCGGTGATGTTCATCATCGATCAGTGCTGCGAAGAGATTGATTTCTTTAGCATCGGCAGCAATGACCTGACACAGTATCTGCTTGCCGTCGACCGCGACAACGCCAAAGTCACGCGCCATTACAACAGCCTGAACCCCGCCTTTCTGCGGGCGCTGGACTACGCGGTGCAGGCCGTTCACCGTCAGGGTAAGTGGATTGGCCTCTGCGGTGAGTTAGGCGCGAAAGGGTCGGTGCTGCCGCTGCTGGTGGGTCTGGGGCTGGACGAACTGAGCATGGGCTCCCCTGCCATTCCTGCCACCAAAGCACGCCTGGCGCAGCTTGATAGCCGCGCCTGTCGCCAGCTGTTGAACCAGGCCATGGCGTGTCGCACCTCGCTTGAAGTAGAACATCTGCTCGCCCAGTTCCGTATGAATCAGCAGGATACGCCACTGGTGACGCCACGCTGTATTTCTCTGGATAACGACTGGAACAGTAAAGAAGAAGTCATGAAAGGCATGACCGATAACCTTTTGCTCGCCGGGCGATGCCGCTATCCGCGCAAGCTGGAAGCCGATTTATGGGCACGCGAAGCCGTATTTTCCACCGGGTTGGGTTTTGGATTCGCCATTCCACACAGCAAATCAGAACACATTGAGCAATCCACTATCAGCGTCGCACGCCTGAAAGCGCCTGTTATGTGGGGTGACGAGGAGGCGCAATTCATCATCATGCTGACGCTGAATAAACACGCCGCTGGCGACCAGCATATGCGTATTTTCTCCCGCCTGGCCCGTCGCATCATGCATAACGATTTTCGCAGTGCTCTGGTTAATGCCAGTTCCCAGGAGGCTATCGCTTCCCTGCTGCAACACGAATTAGAACTCTAAAACGAGGAAAAATAATGGAACTGTATCTGGATACCGCCAACGTGGCAGAAGTAGAACGCCTTGCGCGCGTTTTCCCCCTTGCAGGCGTCACCACCAATCCGAGCATCATTGCCGCCAGCCGTGAGTCAATCTGGGAGGTACTGCCGCGCCTGCAAAGCGCCATTGGTCCGAAAGGCAGGCTGTTCGCCCAGACAATGAGCCGCGACGCAGAAGGCATGGTGGCCGAAGCCAAACGCCTGAGCAATGCTATCCCGGATATCGTGGTGAAAATCCCGGTCACCGCCCAGGGGCTTATCGCCATTAAGGCGCTAAAAACAGCGGGCATCACTACGCTGGGTACCGCCGTGTACAGCGCCGCGCAAGGCCTGCTGGCCGCGCTGGCCGGGGCAAAATATGTCGCGCCATACGTAAACCGCGTGGATACCCAGGGCGGGGACGGTATTCGCATGGTTCAGGAGCTGCAATCCCTGCTGGAACAGCATGCACCGGAGGGCAAGGTTCTGGCAGCCAGCTTCAAAACGCCACGTCAGGCGCTGGACTGCCTGCTCGCCGGATGTGAAGCAATCACGCTTCCCTTAGATGTAGCGCAACAAATGCTCGGCACGCCGGCGGTAGAGTCAGCAATAGAGAAGTTCGAGCAGGACTGGAAAAACGCGTTTGGTAACCTCAACCTCTAAGGGAGATATGTTATGGACCGTATCATTCAATCGCCGGGGAAATATATCCAGGGCGCTGATGTTCTCACCCGTCTCGGCGACTATCTGAAACCTCTGGCTACACGCTGGCTGGTTGTTGGCGATAAATTTGTGCTGGGTTTTGCCGAAGAGACCCTGCGCCAGAGTTTTAAAAATGCAGAGCTACATGCAGAAATCGCGCCGTTTGGCGGCGAATGTTCGCAAAATGAGATCGATCGTCTGAAAAAACTGGCCGACAGTGCGGACTGCATGGCGGTGCTGGGCATTGGTGGCGGTAAAACGCTGGATACCGCCAAAGCGCTGGCACATTTTATGGACGTGCCGGTCGCTATCGCCCCGACTATCGCCTCCACCGATGCCCCGTGCAGCGCCCTTTCTGTGATTTACACCGACAGCGGCGAATTCGAACGCTATCTGATGCTGCCGCATAACCCCAATATGGTGATTGTCGACACCAAAGTGGTGGCTGGTGCGCCGCCGCGTCTGCTGGCCGCCGGGATTGGTGATGCCCTTGCCACCTGGTTTGAAGCACGCGCCTGCTCGCGCAGCGGCGCCACGACCATGGCGGGCGGCAAGTGCACGCAGGCCGCGTTAGCGCTGGCCGAGCTGTGCTACAACACGCTGATTGAAGAGGGCGAAAAAGCGATGCTGGCCGCCGAGCAGCACGTCGTCACCCCCGCGCTGGAACGCATTATCGAAGCCAATACCTATCTGAGCGGCGTAGGGTTTGAAAGCGGCGGGCTGGCGGCAGCGCATGCCATTCACAACGGGATGACGGCAGTGCCGGATGCGCATCACTTCTATCACGGTGAAAAAGTGGCGTTTGGTACGCTGACGCAACTGGTGCTGGAAAACGCGCCGGTTGAGGAGATCGAAACCGTCGCGGCGCTTTGCCACAGCGTTGGATTGCCGATCACGCTGGCGCAGCTGAACATCAAAGAAGACATTCCGGCCAAAATGCGCCTGATTGCCGAAGCGTCTTGCGCTGAGGGAGAGACCATTCACAACATGCCGGGTGGCGTGTCGCCGGATCAGGTTTACGCGGCACTGCTGGTTGCCGACCAATATGGACAGCGTTTCCTGCAGGAGTGGGAGTAACAAAAAAGCCGGGTGCGCTACGCGTACCCGGCTCAATGGTTATTTCACGTCAAAACGGTCCAGATCCATCACCTTCGCCCACGCTGCAACGAAGTCGCGAACGAACTTCTCGTGAGCATCACTGCTGGCGTACACCTCTGCCAGCGCGCGAAGGACAGCGTTAGAGCCAAAGACCAGGTCAGCGCGAGTGGCAGTGTATTTCACTTCACCGCTGGTGCGATCGCTTCCGGCAAACAGCTCGTTCGATTCATCGGTCGCCTTCCACTGGGTGTTCATATCCAGCAGGTTCACGAAGAAGTCATTGCTCAGCACGCCTTCGCGGTTGGTGAACACACCATTTTTACTGCCGTCGAAATTTGCACCCAGTACGCGCAGGCCGCCGATCAGCACCGTCATTTCTGGTGCGGTTAACGTCAACTGCTGGGCTTTATCAATCAGCAGCGATTCGGTGGTGGAAACATCAACCTGCGCACGATAGTTACGGAAACCGTCAGCAATCGGTTCAAGCAGGTTAAACATATCGATATCCGTCTGATCCTGACGTGCATCCACACGGCCCGGCGTGAACGGTACGGTGACGTAAACGCCTGCCGCTTTCGCCGCCTGCTCAACGCCTACCACACCCGCGAGCACGATAATATCGGCCAGTGAGGCTTTATTGGTGGTGCGCTGAATAGCTTCCAGAGCAGGCAATGCACGTACGGCTGCGGCGTTAACATCCCAGTTGCGCTGAGGCGCAAGCGCCAGACGCGCACCGTTGGCACCGCCACGCTTGTCACCGCCGCGGAAGGTTGAGGCCGACGCCCATGCCACGGAAATCAGTTCGCTGACGGAGAGCCCGGATGCTGCAATTTCCGCCTTCAGGCTCTCAATGTCCTCTTTGGTCGGATTGAATACTGCCTCCGGCAGCGGATCCTGCCAGATCAGATCTTCTTTCGGCACTTCCGGGCCAAGATAACGCGATTTTGGCCCCATATCGCGGTGGGTCAGTTTGAACCACGCGCGGGCGAAGGCTTCGTTGAAAGCCTGCGGATCGTTCAGGAAGCGACGGGAAATTTTTTCGAATTCCGGGTCAAAACGCAGCGTCAGGTCGGTAACCAGCATAGTCGGTTTGCGTTTTTTCGACGGGTCGAACGGGTCTGGCATGATCTCAGGCGCGTCCACGGCTTCAAACTGAATCGCACCGGCCGGGCTGCGGGTTTGCACCCATTCGTATTTGAACAGGTTCTCGAAGAAGTAATTGCTCCACTGGGTCGGGGTTTGTGACCAGATGACTTCCAGACCGGAAGTAATGGCGTCAGCGCCAATACCGGTACCGTGCGTGCTGGCCCAGCCCAGGCCCTGCGCTTCAATCGGTGACGCTTCCGGGTCTGTGCCAACGTGCGTTGCTTCACCCGCACCGTGGGTTTTACCGAGCGTATGCCCCCCGGCAATCAGCGCCACGGTCTCTTCGTCGTTCATTCCCATGTTACCGAAGGTGGCGCGAATGGCTGCCGCCGCGGACAGCGGTTCACCGCTGGCGTTTGGTCCTTCCGGGTTAACGTAGATCAGCCCCATTTCAGTGGCCGCCAGCGGACGTTTCGCCAGCGCTTCCGGGTCACGATGGGTCAGCCAGGCTTTTTCATCCCCCCAGTTAACGTCAAGATCCGGTTCCCAGACATCTTCACGCCCGGCACCAAAACCAAAGGTGCGGAAGCCGGAGTTTTCCAGCGCCACGTTACCCGCAAGAATAAACAGGTCGGCCCAGGAGATTTTTTGACCATATTTTTGCTTGATCGGCCACAGCAGACGGCGAGCTTTATCCAGACTGACGTTATCTGGCCAGGAGTTCAGCGGCGCAAAGCGCTGTTGACCGCGTCCGGCACCGCCGCGCCCGTCAACGGAGCGATAGGTTCCCGCACCGTGCCAGGCCATGCGAATAAACAGGCCCGCATAGCTGCCCCAGTCGGCAGGCCACCACGGTTGAGAGTCGGTTAAGAGTGCTTTGAGATCACCCTTGAGTGCGGAGTAATCCAGCTTGCTAAATTCTTTGCGGTAGTCGAAGTCTTCACCCAGAGGGTTCGAACGATTGGAATGTTGGTTAAGAAGATCGATGCGGAGTTGTTTTGGCCACCAGTCGCGGCTGCCTGTACCTGCCCCCGCGCTGTGATCGACGCCGCCCTGGTGGAACGGGCATTTGCCGACTGATGCCGCTTTATTGCTCTCGTCTGACGTGCTCATCGCTATGCTCCCTTTTACAGTGTTACCGTTACGATATACACCACTAGCAATAAGATATAGTTGAATTAATCCACAGATTCGATAGCTAATACCTTTTAACTTTTAGCCAGACTAAAAAGCCCTCCATTCAGGAGGGCTTGATGTTTATTACGCCGGGCGAACACCGAGCGTATGACAAATGGCGTAGCTCATTTCCGCGCGGTTCAGCGTGTAGAAGTGGAAATCTTTTACCCCTTCCCGACTTAAAATTTTCACCATGTCCATTGCGATATTGGCACCCACCAGCTTGCGCGTTTCCGGATCATCGTCCAGCCCTTCGTACATTTTGGACATCCACAGCGGAATGCGTACGTTGGTCATATCGGCAAATTTCTTCGCCTGTTTGAAGTTAGAGACCGGCAGAATACCCGGGATGATTTCCACGTCGATACCCGCAGAAACGCAGCGGTCGCGGAAGCGCAGGTAGCTTTCCACATCAAAGAAGAACTGAGTAATGGCCCGGTTCGCACCGGCATCCACTTTACGCTTCAGGTTAAGGAGGTCGGCCTGAGCGCTTTTCGCTTCCGGATGCACTTCCGGGTACGCCGCCACGGAGATATCAAAATCGGCAACGTCTTTCAGCAGCGCGACCAGATCCGCCGCATACATTTCGGGCTTACCGCTACCCGGCGGCAGGTCGCCGCGCAGGGCGACGATATGACGAATCCCGTTATTCCAGTAATCCTGGGCGATAGCACGCAGCTCGTCACCGGTGGCGTCGATACAGGTCAGATGCGGCGCCGCTTCCAGACCGGTTCTGTCTTTAATGCCTTTAATAATGCTGTGCGTACGGTCACGCTCGCCGGAGTTCGCGCCGTAGGTCACGGAGACAAATTTCGGTTTCAGGCTGCTCAGGCGATCGATAGAGCTCCAGAGGGTTTGCTCCATTTCACTGGTGCGCGGCGGGAAAAATTCAAAAGAGACGTTAATCTGGCCGTTTACTTCGGCCAGGCTCTGATTCAGGGCTTCCCGCTGGTTGGCGTGAAAAAAGCTCATACCTTACCTCTATCTTTCGCGTGTCGTTGTTTGTTGTGTTGTGAACTTCTATACGTTTAGACGTCCAGATGTAAAAATGACGGAAAAGCGGAGTGACGTCAACAGAAATAATCAACAATAACGGTGAGGAATGCTCAGGGAAGATGAAGGAAATTCAAGATGGGGTGAGTGCGGTTGGTTGCCCTCACCCTGGCCCTCTCCCACCGGGAGAGGGAACACGCGGGATTACAGCAACTTAGCGAGACGATTGATGTCCGACTGGATCGCCCCGGCGGTGACATCACGCCCTGCACCCGGGCCACGGATCACCAGTGGGTTATCGCGGTACCAGCGGCTTTCGATTGCAAAGACGTTATCGCACGGCAGCAGCGCCGCCAGAGGATGTTCAGGACGCACCGCCTCAACCCCCACACGCGCTTTACCGTTGGCCTCGAAACGCGCCACATAGCGCAGCACCAGCCCCATCTCGTTTGCGGCTTCCAGACGTTGCAGCATCTGCTCGTTCAGTTCATCACCGTTTTCAAAGAAGTGGTCAATGGATCCTTCCTCGCAGCCTGCCGGCACCAGCGACTCGACGCGAACAGCGCCGGGTTCAATGTCATAACCGGCTTCACGCGCCAGGATCACCAGCTTACGCATCACATCTTTACCGGAAAGATCGACGCGGGGATCGGGTTCGGTTAGCCCCTGCTGCCACGCCTGATCCACCAGGTCAGTGAACGGTACGGTGCCATCAAACTGCAGGAACAGCCAGGAGAGCGTACCGGAGAAAATACCGCTCAGCGCCAGAATGCTGTCGCCGCTTTCAATCAGATCGCGCACGGTATGGTTAACCGGCAGACCCGCGCCTACGGTGGCGTTATAGAGCCAGTGACGACCGGTTTTTTCGAACGCGTCGTGGATCTGACGGTACTTATCGGTGCTGCTTGCCCCCGCCAGTTTGTTCGCACTGATGACGTGGAAACCGTGGCTGGCGAAATCAAGATACTGATCGGCAAGCTGTTCGCTGGCAGTAACGTCCAGCACCACCAGATCGTCATACGGGTGCGCGCGCATCCACAGGAACAGCGCCTCTTCGTCTTGTTCAACCGCTTCATCATTAAAGAAGGCAAGTGCGCGGCTGGCATCCAGCCCCTCGTAGTTCAACAGACTGCGGCGGCTGTCCACCACTCCGGCGAGGATAAATTCAAAGCCGGTACGTGCTGAGAGCGTGACCTGCTCGCGCGCGAACAGCTCCAGCCAGCGAGAACCGATGTTGCCTTTACCGAACAGCACCAGACCGATACGTTTTTCCGCACGGAACAGAGAGGTATGCAGACCCTGAATCAGGCTCTCAGTTGGCCCTTTACGCAGGACGGCAACGAGGCTGATGCCCTCTTCCGACTGCCAGGTAAATTCAACCGGTTGCCCTTTCAGCTGTTGCCAGAAGCGGTGGCAGTGCAGTGGGTTACGGGTGACGCCCGCGCCTACCATCGCCACCAGCGCCAGCCCCTGACGCAGACGAAGCTCGCCCGGCAGGCCCGCTTCATCCAGAATTTTTAGCGCGCTGTCCGCCACTTCGGCGGTGTAGCAGAACTGCAGCAGTTGACGGTCGTTATGTACGCCAACCGCCAGCGGACGCACCTGAGCACGTTTGAGGATCGTGTCGATATCTTTATGCGCCAGTTTGAAGTCCTGGCCCGCCGGTACCTGGAACTCAATCAGGCAGATGTCGTCGTGGCTGGTGACAATACGCGCCCCCGTACCGGATGCCAGCACGCGTTCGATGCGCGTGGAGCCCTGATCCGGGGTGTAACTGCAGCGCAGCTGCAGATCAATATCGCTGCCGGAAACCGGCTGCAGCGTACGCGCGTGCAGAACCGGCGCGGCCAGACGTGCCAGCTCGCTGGCTTCATCCAGGCGCAGCAGCGGCAGCAGGCAGGCGTCTTTCACCTTACGTGGATCAGCGCTGTAAACACCGGCGACGTCACTCCAGATGGTGACGCGGGACACGCCTGCCAGGGCACCGATTTGCGTCGCCGAGTAGTCAGAGCCGTTACGCCCCAACAGCACGGTTTCCCCGGCATTGCTGCGGCTGATAAAGCCGGTCACCACAATGCGTTTACCCGGATGCTGTACCAGCAACTGTTGCAGCAGCGGGTAGGATAGACCTTCGTCCACCTGTGGCTGTGCGGCGCGTTCGGCACGCAGGAAATCACGCGCGTCGAGCCAGGCTGCCTCAACGCCCAGATGTTGCAGCACGGCGGCCATCAGGCGCGCAGACCACACTTCACCGTGCCCCACCACTTCGGCGTACACCGCATCGGTAATACCGCTGTCCAGCAGGGCGGCCAGACGCTCAAGGTCATGCGTAAAAGCGCTAATCAGCCCATCCGCCACGTCTGCAGGCAGCAAACCGGCAATCAGCTCGCTCTGGTAACGGCGTAAGGACTGTTGCACCTGATGCGCAGAGAGGCGATCGGTCTGGCTCAATTTCAGCCAGCTAATCAGCTGGTTGGTGGTGCTGCCCGCCGCGGAGACAACCATCATGTCACCCGGCTGTGAATACTCTGTCATGATCCCTGCAACGCGCAGGTAACACTTCACATCAGCAAGACTACTACCACCAAACTTGTGCAGTTGACGACCCTTCGCCCCTGCCTGCGCTATCACACTCATGATTACCCCTTGGCTGCGACCCGGAAGCCATTTTCCAGATCGGCAATTAAATCTTCAGAATCTTCAATACCGGTTGAGATCCGCAGCAACGTCTCAGAAATCCCGGCGGCGGCACGTGCCTCTGGTGCCATACCTGCGTGCGTCATGGTCGCGGCGTGGGAGATCAAACTTTCAACCCCACCTAACGATTCCGCCAGCGTAAACAATGACAGCCCGCTCAGGAAGCGACGCAGCGTTTGCTCGTCACCGTCCAGTTCAAAACTTAACATCGCGCCAAACCCTTTCTGCTGACGCGCGGCAATCTCGTGCCCCTGGTTTTCAGGCAGCGACGGGTGATAAAGCTTCTTCACCAGCGGCTGCGTTTTCAGGAAATCGACAATCGCCTGGGCATTGCGCTGTGCCACCTCCATACGCGGCGACAGCGTACGAATCCCGCGTAACAGCAGATAGCTGTCGAAGGCCCCGGCGGTGACGCCAATGTTATTGGCCCACCATGCTAGTTCGGTGACAACGTCGGGATCTTTTGCAATCACCACGCCTGCGACGACATCAGAATGACCGTTCAGATATTTAGTGCATGAATGCAATACCAGATCTGCACCCAGCGCCAGTGGGTTCTGAAGGGCCGGACTGAGGAACGTATTATCCACTACACTTATCGCTCCCGCATCCCTTGTGAGCTGACAAATTTTCGCAATATCGACAACGCGCAACAATGGATTACTTGGACTTTCCACCAGCACCAGCTTCGGCTTCTCTGCCAGCGCCTGTTTCAGCGCCTGTTCGTCATTTTGATCGACAAACAGTACCCGGTAACAGCCGCGTTTTGCCAGGCTATCAAACAGACGATAGCTGCCGCCGTAACAGTCGTGCGGCGCAACCAGCAGATCGCCCGGCTTCAGGAACACGGTAGTCACCAGATGAATGGCAGACATGCCGGTATTGGTTAATACTGCCCCTGCGCCACCTTCCAGTTCCGCCAGCGCGCGCTGGGTAACATCACGCGTAGGGTTGCCACGACGCGAGTAGTCATGCGCACGGGGTTCATTAAATCCGGTGAAATTATAGGTACTGGAAAGATGAATCGGCGGGACAACACAGCCGTACTGCTCGTCATCATTCAATCCGCTACGCACTGCGATGGTGGCCTGTTTACGCGTCATGGTGAAGGCTTCCTGGCTAATTAGGTGAAAAGTCAGGCACCAGAGTAAACATTGAAAGTATGGACGTCAATACATCTGGACATCTAAACTTCTTTGCGTATAGATTGAGCAATGCGCAAATAGCCGTTAAAATTATATGCTTTAGTGCACGCTGCAGCGGCAATATCCGTGCCACGGTATCGTCTCTACGGTAAACTACGCAGGTTTACGGTTCAAAACCGACGGTTACAGGTTTTGCACCTTTAGATTAATGACTGAGAGGATTAAAGGTATCTCATGGCTGAATGGAGCGGCGAATATATCAGCCCATACGCTGAGCACGGTAAGAAGAGTGAGCAAGTAAAGAAAATTACGGTTTCCATTCCTCTGAAGGTGTTGAAGATCCTCACCGATGAACGTACGCGTCGTCAGGTGAACAACCTGCGCCACGCAACCAACAGCGAACTGCTGTGCGAAGCGTTTTTGCATGCGTTTACCGGCCAACCGTTGCCGAACGATGACGACCTGCGCAAAGAGCGTAGCGACGAAATCCCGGAAGAGGCGAAGGTGATCATGCGTGAACTGGGTATCGACCCGGAGACGTGGGAATACTGATAAGCGGATACAAAAAAGGCACCTTGCGGTGCCTTTTTTTCGGGAAACTTATTTAGCGCCCGGGATGCTGAAACGCTTGTTGAAGCGGTCAACACGGCCACCGGTTGCAACGTCACGCTGCTTACCAGTGTAGAACGGGTGGCATTTGCCGCACACGTCCAGGTTCAGATCGTGACCCACGGTAGAGCGGATCTGGATAGAGTTACCGCAAGAGCAGTTTGCAGTAATCATTTCGTATTTCGGGTGAATATCTTTTTTCATGGGAGAACCTCAGTTAAGGCCGCGTCGCTCTTCCAGCCCTAACGCCAGACACCACGCGATGTTGAATGTAAGTTCTTTGGCGTAAAGTACACCAAAGGCGGCGAATCATACAGAATTTGACCAACGTATGCAAACTGATCCGCACGCCGCTTTCACTAATGTGTATACTAACGCGCCACTTTTCAAGTCAGGAAGATTCGATGCCCGTCGCTCACGTTGCCCTGCCCGTTCCGCTTCCCCGCACGTTTGACTATCTGCTGCCCGACAGCATGAGCGTTAAAGCGGGCTGTCGCGTGACCGTGCCCTTTGGCAAACAGCAGCGCGTAGGGATCGTCGTCTCCGTCAGCGACAAGAGCGAATTGCCGCTTAACGAACTGAAATCGGTTGTTGAGGTGCTCGACAGCGAGCCCGTTTACTCCACCAGCACCTGGCGACTGCTACTATGGGCGTCGGATTATTATCATCATCCGATTGGCGATGTTCTGTTCCACGCTTTACCGATTATGCTGCGCCAGGGCAAAAGCGCCAGCCACGCGCCAATGTGGTACTGGTTTGCGACCGAACAGGGCCAGGCGGTGGACATTAACAGCCTGAAGCGCTCCCAGAAACAACAGCAGGCGCTGGCCGCCCTGCGTCAGGGGAAAATCTGGCGCCATCAGGTCGATGAGATGGAAGTCAGCGAAACCGCGCTCCAGGCACTAAGAAAAAAAGGGCTGAGCGAACTGGCAAGCGAGGCTCCGGCCCTGTATGACTGGCGGGAGCGATTTTCCGTCTCGGGCGATCGCCTGCGCCTGAACACCGAGCAGGCCACCGCCGTGGGGGCGATTCACAGCGCCTCCGACCATTTTTCCGCCTGGCTGCTGGCGGGCGTCACCGGCTCCGGTAAAACCGAAGTTTATCTGAGCGTGCTGGAAAACGTGCTCGCGCAGGGCAAACAGGCGCTGGTGATGGTGCCGGAAATTGGCCTGACGCCGCAAACCATCGCGCGCTTTCGCGAGCGGTTTAATGCGCCGGTTGAGGTGCTGCACTCTGGCCTGAATGACAGCGAACGCCTCAGCGCCTGGCTGAAAGCGAAAAACGGCGAAGCGGCGATCGTGATTGGCACCCGTTCATCACTGTTTACACCGTTCAAAAATCTTGGCGTCATCGTCATTGATGAAGAACACGACAGCTCTTATAAGCAGCAGGAAGGTTGGCGGTATCACGCCCGCGATCTGGCCGTCTATCGCGCGCACAGCGAGCAAATCCCCATTATTCTGGGCTCTGCTACCCCGGCGCTCGAAACGCTGCATAATGTTCGTCAGCGTAAATACCATATGCTGCGCCTGACGCGTCGCGCGGGGAATGCGCGTCCGGCCATTCAACACGTGCTGGACCTGAAAGGTCAGCAGGTGCAGGCGGGGTTAGCACCTGCCCTTATCACCCGGATGCGTCAGCATTTGCAGGCGGGCAATCAGGTTATTTTGTTCCTCAACAGACGCGGCTTTGCCCCGGCACTGCTGTGTCACGACTGCGGCTGGATCGCAGAATGCCCGCGCTGCGACCACTACTACACCTTCCATCAGGCCCAGCGCCATTTGCGCTGCCACCACTGCGACAGCCAGCGCCCGGTGCCGCGTCAGTGCCCGTCGTGCGGGTCAACGCACATCGTGCCGGTCGGTCTGGGCACTGAACAACTGGAACAGGCCCTGGAGCCGTTCTTCCCGGATGTGCCCATTTCCCGAATCGACAGGGACACCACCAGCCGTAAAGGGGCGCTGGAGCAGCAGCTGGCAGAAGTGCATCGCGGTGGCGCGCGCATCCTGATTGGCACCCAGATGCTGGCCAAAGGTCATCACTTCCCGGACGTGACGCTGGTTGCCCTGCTGGATGTCGATGGCGCACTGTTCTCTGCCGATTTCCGCTCAGCCGAGCGTTTTGCCCAGCTTTATACCCAGGTGGCCGGACGCGCGGGACGCGCCGGGAAACAGGGCGAAGTGGTACTGCAAACGCACCATCCTGAGCATCCGTTGCTGCAAACCCTGCTGCACAAAGGCTATGACGCGTTTGCCGAGCAGGCGCTGGCTGAGCGCCAGACCATGCAGCTTCCCCCGTGGACCAGCCACGTGATCATCCGCGCGGAAGATCATAACAACCAGCAGGCACCGCTTTTCCTGCAGCAGTTGAGAAACCTTCTGCAGGCCAGCCCGCTGGTTGATAATCAACTATGGATTTTAGGGCCGGTTCCGGCGCTGGCCCCCAAGCGCGGCGGACGTTTTCGCTGGCAGATTTTGCTCCAGCACCCTTCGCGCATCCGTTTACAGCACATCGTCAGCGGCACGCTGGCCTTGATCAACACCCTGCCAGAAGCGCGCAAAGTGAAGTGGGTGCTTGACGTTGATCCCATCGAAGGCTGAAGCCGGATCGAAAAATTTAACGTCCCTCACACTTTTTATGAAAATTCTGTAACCGATTCCATTAACTATCTGTAAAAATGGTGGCGTCAGAAGTTCGGTGTTCAGGCGAGGAGAAGACGTTGAAGTCCAGGAAAGAGGTTGCCACGGCGACCATGAAAGACGTTGCCCAGAAAGCACAAGTCTCTACGGCAACCGTGTCCCGCGCATTAATGAACCCGGATAAAGTCTCTCAGGCGACCCGCAACCGGGTAGAACAGGCCGCGCTGGAAGTGGGGTATTTCCCACAGGCGATGGGGCGTAACGTTAAACGTAATGAGTCGCGGACCATCCTGGTGATTGTGCCGGACATCTGCGATCCCTTCTTCAGCGAAATTATTCGCGGCATCGAAGTGACCGCTGCGGAGCAAGGGTATCTGGTGCTCATTGGCGACTGCGCGCACCAGAATCAGCAGGAAAAAACCTTTATCGACCTCATTATCACCAAGCAAATCGACGGCATGCTGCTGCTTGGTTCGCGCCTGCCGTTTGATGCCAGCATTGAAGAGCAGCGCAATTTACCGCCGATGGTGATGGCCAACGAGTTTGCGCCGGAGCTGGAACTGCCAACGGTGCATATTGATAACCTGACCGCCGCGTTCAACGCCGTTAACTACCTGCAGGAGCTGGGGCATAAACGGATTGGCTGCATTGCCGGCCCGGAAGAGATGCCGCTGTGTCACTATCGCCTGCAGGGCTATGTTCAGGCGCTTCGCCGAACCGGCGTGACGGTTGATCCGCACTACATTGCGCGCGGTAATTTTTCCTTCGAAGCCGGTGGTCAGGCGCTGGAAAAACTACTGGCGTTGCCTGAGCCGCCTACCGCAGTGTTCTGCCACAGCGACGTGATGGCGCTGGGGGCATTATCGTATGCGAAACGCCGCGGCCTGCGCATACCGAAAGATTTGTCGATTATCGGTTTCGATAATATTTCGCTTTCAGAATTTTGCGATCCCCCGCTCTCAACCGTTTCGCAGCCACGCTACGACATTGGCCGTGAAGCGATGCTTCTTTTGCTCGATCAGTTGCAGGGTCAAACAGTTAGCAGCGGATCGAGGTTGCTGGACTGCGAACTGATTATTCGTGGTTCTACCCAGGCATTGACTTAAAGTAAATGTCTTTAGGACACCCTTATCTGGTCAAAGCCCCGCCGCTTAAGTAACATGGCGGACTGACGAACGAATAAATACAGCGAAACGATAGTGGCACAACGAGATTATGTACGTCGCGGCCAGCCGGCACCTTCGCGACGCAAAAAGAGTAGCGCAAAGAAAAAGCAACGTAACCTGCCTGCTGTCTCGCCAGCAATGGTCGCTATTGCTGCGGCGGTACTGGTGGCCTTCATCGGCGGCCTGTACTTTATCACGCACCATAAAAAAGAAGAGGCTGAGGCCCTTCAGGGCAACAAAGTGGTTGGAAATGGTCTGCCACCGAAGCCTGAAGAGCGCTGGCGCTATATTAAAGAGCTTGAAAGCCGTCAGCCTGGCGTGCGTGCGCCGACCGAGCCATCCGCCGGTGGCGAGGTGAAAAATGCCGATCAGCTAACGGACGAACAGCGTCAGTTGCTGGCACAGATGCAGGCCGATATGCGCCAGCAGCCTACGCAGCTGAATGAAGTGCCGTGGAATGAACAAACGCCGGCGCAGCGTCAGCAAACACTGCAACTGCAGCGCCAGCGTCAGGCACAGATTCAGCAGCAACAACAGCAGCAGCAGTGGACGCAAAACCAGCCGGTACAGCAGCCTAAAGCGCAGCCGCGCGTGACGGAACAGCCGTACCAGCAGCCGCAAACGCGAACGGCGCAGTCTCAGCCTGCTCAGCAGCCAAAGGCCCAGACGCAGAAGCAAACGGCTCAACCGTATCAGGATCTGCTGCAGACGCCTGCGCATACCACCGCGCAGCAGCCGAAAACACAGCAGGCCGCACCGGTCACCAAAGAGACCGAGGCACCGAAGCAGACGGCTGAGAAGAAAGACGAACGCCGCTGGATGGTGCAGTGCGGTTCGTTCAAAGGTGCCGAGCAGGCCGAAACGGTCCGCGCTCAGCTGGCATTTGAAGGATTTGACTCGCGCATTACCACCAATAACGGCTGGAATCGCGTGGTGATTGGCCCGGTCAAAGGCAAAGAAAATGCCGATGGCACCATTTCTCGTTTGAAAGTCGCCGGTCACACAAACTGCATCCGACTTGCTTCCGGGGGTTGAAACCCCCAAATTCCCCCCCATCTATCTTTCTATTCAGCCCTGAGCACAGGCTCAGGGCTTCTGTTTCCCGATTCTGTAACCAGGGGGTCTGCTCGTGACAACAATAGTAAGTGTACGCCGTAACGGCCACGTGGTAATCGCCGGTGATGGCCAGGCCACGCTGGGTAATACCGTAATGAAAGGCAACGTGAAAAAAGTCCGTCGTTTATACAACGACAAAGTGATCGCCGGTTTTGCAGGCGGCACGGCTGATGCTTTCACGCTGTTTGAACTGTTTGAACGTAAACTGGAAATGCACCAGGGTCATCTGGTGAAAGCCGCCGTGGAGCTGGCGAAAGACTGGCGAACCGACCGCATGCTGCGCAAACTCGAAGCGCTGCTGGCCGTGGCCGATGAAACCGCATCGCTGATCATCACCGGTAACGGTGACGTCATTCAGCCGGAAAACGACCTGATTGCCATCGGCTCTGGCGGCCCTTATGCCCAGGCTGCGGCTCGCGCACTGTTGGAGAATACCGACATGAATGCGCGTGATATCGCTGTGAAGGCGTTGGATATTGCAGGCGATATCTGCATCTATACCAACCACAACCACACCATCGAAGAATTGACCTCTAAAGCGTAAGGATCTCCCATGTCTGAAATGACCCCACGCGAAATTGTCAGCGAACTGGACAAACATATTATCGGCCAGGATAACGCCAAGCGTTCCGTGGCTATTGCTCTGCGTAACCGCTGGCGCCGCATGCAGCTCGACGAAGAGCTGCGCCATGAAGTGACGCCAAAAAACATTCTGATGATCGGCCCAACCGGTGTCGGTAAAACCGAAATCGCTCGCCGTCTGGCGAAACTGGCTAACGCGCCGTTCATCAAAGTTGAAGCCACTAAATTCACCGAAGTGGGCTATGTAGGTAAAGAAGTTGACTCGATCATCCGCGATCTGACCGACTCGGCAATCAAGATGGTTCGCGTTCAGGCGATCGAGAAAAACCGCTATCGCGCGGAAGAGATGGCTGAAGAGCGTATTCTTGACGTGCTGATCCCGCCGGCGAAAAACAACTGGGGCCAGGCTGAACAGCAGGCTGAACCGTCTGCGGCACGTCAGGCATTCCGCAAAAAGCTGCGCGAAGGCCAGCTGGATGACAAAGAGATTGAGATCGATCTCGCCGCCGCGCCAATGGGTGTGGAAATCATGGCACCTCCTGGCATGGAGGAGATGACCAGCCAGCTGCAGTCCATGTTCCAGAACCTGGGCGGTCAGAAACAGAAAGCGCGTAAGCTGAAAATCAAAGATGCAATGAAGCTGCTGATTGAAGAAGAAGCAGCAAAGCTGGTGAACCCGGAAGAGCTGAAGCAGGATGCGATCGACGCGGTTGAGCAGCACGGTATCGTGTTTATCGACGAAATCGATAAGATCTGTAAGCGCGGTAACGCGTCCGGCCCGGACGTCTCCCGTGAAGGCGTGCAGCGCGACCTGTTGCCGCTGGTAGAAGGCTGCACCGTCTCCACCAAGCACGGCATGGTTAAAACGGACCACATCCTGTTTATCGCGTCCGGTGCGTTCCAGATTGCCAGCCCGTCTGACCTGATCCCGGAACTGCAGGGCCGTCTGCCTATCCGCGTTGAGCTGCAGGCGCTGACCACTGAAGATTTCGAACGTATCCTGACCGAGCCAAACGCGTCTGTGACCGTACAGTACAAAGCGCTGATGGCGACCGAAGGCGTGAACATTGAGTTCACCGAAGACGGTATCAAACGCATCGCTCAGGCGGCCTGGCAGGTCAACGAAACCACCGAGAACATCGGTGCACGTCGTCTGCACACGGTGCTGGAACGCCTGATGGAAGATATCTCTTATGATGCGAGCGACCTGAACGGTCAAACCATTACTATTGACGCAGAATATGTGGGTAAACACCTGGATGCGTTAGTGGCAGATGAAGATCTGAGCCGTTTTATCCTATAATCGCGGTTACTGCATTCTCATCACATTTAATGGGGGCTAATGCCCCCATTTTTTTGGCTTAATAACTATGACTGATATCAGCCGTACTCAGGCGTGGCTCGAAAGTCTACGCCCTAAAACCCTTCCTCTGGCCTTTGCCGCGATTATCGTCGGTACCGTCCTTGCCTGGTGGCAGGGGTATTTCAATCCGCTGGTTGCCGTGCTGGCGCTGGTCACAGCCGGTTTGTTGCAGATCCTCTCTAATCTCGCCAACGACTACGGCGATGCGGTTAAGGGTAGCGATAAGCCTGACCGTATCGGCCCTCTGCGCGGGATGCAGAAAGGGGTGATTACGCAGGCACAGATGAAGCGCGCGTTGATTATCACCGTGGTACTGATTTGTTTATCCGGCCTGGCGCTGGTGACGGTCGCCTCGAAAACCACCAGTGATTTCATTGGTTTTCTGGTGCTGGGCCTGCTCGCTATTATCGCCGCCATTACCTATACCGTCGGCACGCGCCCTTACGGTTATATCGGCCTGGGTGATATTTCCGTGCTGGTATTTTTTGGCTGGCTGAGCGTGATGGGCAGCTGGTACTTACAGGCGCATACGCTTATCCCTGCCCTGTTCCTGCCCGCCACCGCCTGCGGTCTGCTGGCAACGGCGGTACTTAACATCAACAATCTGCGCGATATCGACAGCGACCGTGAGAACGGCAAAAACACGCTGGCCGTGCGTCTGGGGCCGGTTAACGCGCGTCGCTATCATGCCTGCCTGCTAATGGGCGCCCTGCTCTGCCTCGCACTGTTCAACCTGATCTCGCTGCATAGTCTCTGGGGCTGGCTGTTTGTGCTCGCCGCGCCGCTGCTGATTAAACAGGCCCGCTTTGTGATGCGTGAGCTCAGCCCGGCAGCCATGCCACCGATGCTTGAGCGCACGGTAAAAGGCGCATTGCTCACTAACCTGTTGTTCGTGATAGGGATTGTCCTGAGCCAGACGCTGAGTTAACTGACAAATATCAATTAACAATTGATGATTTTGCCAACAACGCATTTCGCACGATATACTGAACACATTCGCAGCAACAGAGCGTTAAACCTATGAAATACGATACCTCCGAGCTTTGTGACATCTACCAGGAAGATGTCAACGTCGTTGAACCGCTGTTCTCCAACTTTGGTGGACGGTCTTCGTTTGGCGGACAAATCATCACGGTGAAATGTTTCGAGGATAACGGGTTGCTGTACGATCTGCTCGAACAGAACGGTCGTGGTCGCGTGCTGCTGGTTGATGGCGGCGGCTCCGTACGTCGTGCATTGATTGACGCAGAACTGGCCGGAATTGCCGTGCAAAATGAATGGGAAGGCATTGTGGTCTACGGTTCAGTCCGCCAGGTGGACGATCTGGAAGACCTCGATATCGGCATTCAGGCGATTGCTGCCATTCCGGTAGGCGCCGCAGGTGAAGGCATTGGTGAAAGCGATATCCGCGTCAATTTCGGCGGCGTGACCTTCTTCTCCGGCGACCATCTCTATGCCGATAACACCGGCATTATCCTCTCCGAAGATCCGCTGGATATTGAGTAGTAAACAGTAAGCGAGCGCCATAAAAAAACCGCCAACAGCAATGTGGCGGTTTTTTTGTCCCTCGGGATTCGCGGTCCGTTGGGAAGGCTTGCAGGCTAATACCAAGGATCTTCATCATACTCTCGTCCAAACCTTGGGCAACCCCTCAGAAGCTTTATAAAATCCTAATTGTTTATGAATACCTTAACACCACGGTTGCTGCTTATTATGATGCAGCGTCCCTTTCCGCCATCTCGCAAATGGGCATCGGTCCAGGGAAAGGTGTATTCACAACCGTAAAACAGGCTAATACCAGGGCTTGTGTCCACCGACTTATCACCGGTGGTGAACGGTGGAGCGGTTAGCTGCAGGGACCGCATAATGAAACGCTATTTATGTATCGCGTTCATTGTCGCCAGCGTACTCGTTGTGAAGAGTGATGAACCCAATGTGTTCTTTGCTTTTGCTACGACAGCGCAGGACAAGTAGCGTTAAGGCCGCCTTGGGCGGCCTTTTTTATGATTATTACCCATTCGCGATAACCATAAAAAAGCCGGGTGGCGGCTTCGCCTTACCCGGCCTACTCAGTTCAATCCCAGGGGAATTAAACCTCTTCCATACGCCCCAGCAGTGCCTGCAGACGTTCCTGCCAGCCGTTCTGCTGTTCACGCAGCTGGTTGTTTTCGCGCTCCAGTTCTTCACGGCCGTGCTGAGCTGTTTGCACTTCTTGCGCCAGGCTGTTGTTCTTTTCTTTCAGCTCTTCAATTTCCATCTGCAGCAGCGTGATGGTGTCAATCGCCTGCTGTACTTTCGATTCCAGTTTCTCAAACACTTCTAAAGACATGATCCTACCTCTCCTGAATTGCAAGGCGACGCTTTAACGTAAACGCGCACAACATCTATGCCGATTGTATGAAGCCCCGTCGCCCCTGTCCAGCGACACACCGCGCAGATCGCGGTTTGCAACACTTTTCGGCCTCGTCCTGGTGCGTTCGCGGCAATTACCCCTAAGTTGTTAACTCATTAGTTAATGAAATGATTCAGCTCACACTCTCGCGCTGATGCAAAAATGCGCTTTATGGCGCGTAAACGCTCATTTTATTGACGCAGACCACACATTTTGATTTCGATATTTCTCGTTTTTGCTCGTTAACGATAAATTAACACTATGTCTACAGGACATCATGGCTGTCACGGGCGGCCATGCTAACAATAAACATCAATCTCTTCAGGATTCCGATTATGAGTCAGACATCAACCTTAAAAGGCCAGTGCATTGCCGAGTTCCTTGGTACCGGGTTGTTGATATTCTTCGGAGTGGGCTGTGTTGCTGCACTGAAAGTGGCGGGGGGGGGGTTTTGTTGGTGGGGGAATAGGATTATTTTGGGGGTGGGGGGGGGGGGGGGCAGAACCGGCCACCAGCCCCCCCGCCC
>NZ_JALW01000033.1:0-22897 GCF_000710795.1 Enterobacter sp. T1-1
GGGATCACTGTTACTGCCGGTGGTGATTTACCTTGGCTGGTCGGTATGGGTCGCTGTCTGGGGGCCGCCTTCGGGGCCGGTAACGCTGATTATTCACAATGAACTCGACAGGCCTGTTTTAGGATTTAGCGTGAATGGTGTGGCGGGGGCTAATGCCTTTGCGCATGGCGGGGGGGGGGCAACCTGCTGTGGCAGCATCAGTGGGGATAAGGCTGAAGTGATCTGGACGCTTGATATAACCCATGCTCAGTATCTCAAAGGTATGCGTCTGGAAACTCGTCGTACAGAAATGCCCATGCCAGTAAGAAAGAAAGGGGAGAATGATTTACACGTTCATTTTCTGCCGGGCGATAAAGTCCTGTTGGGATGGAGTGATAATGCATGGTCGCCTTATGAAAAGCGCCCGGACAGAGCGCATACAAATAAAATGGAAAATAACTAATGGATATTGAAAGCCTTATAGCCGCAGCAAATCGGGCCCAGCAGTCTGAAGATTACGGCATGCACAATTGTACACGCATCTGGCATGTGGGATTCTTTTTCGATGGTATTCACCGAAATATTGAACAGGATGCACCAGAGCAACAGCTAAGCAATATCGCTCGTCTGTTCAGAGCTTTTCCTGATGAGCTACAAAATTCGAGTGAAGATTGTTTTTCAAAATTCTACATATCAGGCCTTGGCACCCCCTTTAACGACGATCTTTCTACCAAACTAATTGCATTAATAGATGGTACCAAAAGTAATGTGCAGGATGATCTCAAATCTCAGCCCGCGGAAATGGCGAAAGAAACAGGCGGGCAGTTACTTAAAGGCGGAAACTGGTATGAGATTCTGAAAAATGAAGGGGCAAAGCTACTTAAGCCCGCAGAGTGGAAAAAACTGGGAAAGAATATAGCAACAAATGTACTCAAAAAAGCCAGTATTGAAGCCACTCCCTGGCTCCGTGACAATCCTGCTGTTGCAGATATGCTGGTCACAGGCGTTGATACTCGTATCGCCTCGGCGAAAATTCGCTTCGAGCGATTTTATGAGAGAGCAAAATCAGCCAGCCCGGTGCCCATTAAACTCATTTCTGTCTCCCTTTTCGGCTTCGATCTCGGCGCTACCCTGGCACGTAAATTCCTCGACAGTCTGCTGAAAGACATCTGTAAGAAAGAGGGAGATAAATACACTTATCAGGGCATACCCGTCGATATCGTCTTTACCGGCCTGTTTGACTGCTCGCGACGCACATCGGCCAGCAACAACAACGGTGTGGATTACTTTATCTCTGCGTTTGGCGGGCCAATCAAAGGCATCAGCGTATTGCTGGGGGATAAATCCATCGACCAGGACACCCCTCTGCCGAAGGCGGTAAAGAAAAGTCTGCATCTGGTCGCAGCCCATGAAACCCGCGTCTGGCGCTGCCTGTACCGCACCGGTAATAACCCGGCGCATAAGGAAGAACTCTATCCAGGTTGCGCGGAGGATATTGGCGGTGGCCTGAAACCGGACGAACAGAAACCCAGTGCGGAACTCTGCCGCGTGGCGCTGCACAGGATGTACCGTGAGGCGACCATGGCGGGCGTGCCTTTCCCTGATTTTCAAAGTCTGAAATCTTACTCCGAAACTGTAGCCAGCTATTTCATCGTCCAGGACAACGTTAAAAACCAGTCCGTCCTGCAGTGGGCAAAGGCGTACCAGAGTGCACTGCCCTTTACCGCATTAAACACAGCATGTCAGAACCGTCATCTGGACAGCTATATCGACTGGCTGGGTCGTCAGTACTATCAGTACCGCACGGAATGCCTGAAATATGAAAAGCAGCGCGGCGATACCCTGGCCTCAGCTGGCGCATCGGCAGGGTTTGCAGGCATTACGCAGGAAGCGAAAGAGACCGCCGGTCAGTACGCGAATGAACTTGCTGTACTACAGCAAAACTGGGGATGGCTTGATGACGTAAAGAATGCGGCTATAAGAATGCGAAACAGTATGGAACAGAACCCTATGGACAGACGCCGGGATATCGTTCCGAACGTGTATGGACCCGCGCTGTGGCGTGCGAAGCGATTTCTGGACTATTTCCATGCGGCGAACCTCGGTAAACCCCAGCCGTTTCCCATAGATACGGCACCGTCAGAAATGTACGCATGGTTTGTACACGACCTGCAAACGGTAGACAAAGGCGCAGGTATTTCGCAGGACTTTTTTGTGATCCGCTCAATGGAGATGCCTGAGGCCTGATGAGTACTCTTAACAACAGAATTTGAGATTCCTCCGCTACCTCTCCCGTTTGCGGTTAATTACCGTAAGGCCAGTTCACCTGCGAGTCTGGCCTTATGAAACGTTACTCTACCGCTCTGTTATTTGGTCTGCTGTCACTCTCCAGCCAACTGGCGCATGCCGATGTGATTGATGATGCCATTGGCAACATTCAGCAGGCGATCAACGATGCCTATAACCCCGGCAGCAGCCGCAGCAACGATGATGACGATCGTTATGACGATGACCGACGCATTGATAGCCGTCAGTATGACGACCGCCGTCGGCAGCTTGAAGACAGACGCCGCCGTTTAGACGAGCGCCAGCGCCAGCTTGATGACGACAGACGACGCCTGGAAGAGGATGAGCGGCGGTTAGAAGACGATTACGATCGCGGTTAAGTGCGGCCTGTTGCCCTCACCTCAACCCTCTCCCACGGGAGAGGGAGAAAACCTAATCCAGCACCAACACCATGCCGTCATATCCCGCTTCGATGCCGTCCGGCAACGGGTTATCCATCATCCACATGTCAAACTGATGGCTGATATGGGTCAGGATCACCTGCGGGCAGCCAATCACCTCGTTCAGTGCCACCACGGTGTTTAAATCGCAATGGTTGCGCGGCGTCTGCGGGCGCGGTTCATGGCTACAGTCGATGATCATCGCCTGAGGCTGGTTGTTAAGCAGAAATTTCACCGTTTTCTCCGGCAATCCGGCAGTATCAGAAAGCCACGCCACGCGGCTGTGGGCGGACTCCAGCAGATAACCAAAGGTGAGTTTCGAGTGGTTGAGCGGCAGCGGCGTCACCCGCAGGCCCTGCAGCTCAAACATCACAAACGGCTCCAGCATATGGCTGAAATCCAGAATGCCCGGGTGTTTGAAGAGATCGTCACATCCGGCTTCATCCGGCGGGCCGTAAACGGGGATCGTCGCGCCAACGCCCCAGCGCAGGGGAAACAGCCCCTGAACGTGATCCATATGGTAGTGGGTCAGCAAAAACTGCTGAAAGCTGCCGGCTGGCCAGTCGTCCATCAGGTGCGGAATACCCGCGTCCAGTAGCGTCACCGCGTCATTGAATTTGACGGCCGCGCTACAGGGCCGACGACGATAATTCTCCTGCAGACGTGCCCGGCGGCACGCCGCGCAATCGCAGCCATACACCGGAACCAGCTGGGCACTGCCGGTGCCCGTTAACGCGATCGTCAGACTCATCGTGCACCTCTACAACGGTTTGGTGAAACGAAAATGGCTCTGCGTATACCCTTCACGAACATAAAAACGGTGGGCGTCCAGCCGCCGGACGCTGGTGGAGAGCTCCGTCAGCTCCGCGCCCGCCTGCCGCGCGGTGTCTTCTGCCCATGCCAGCAGTTGGCTCCCCACTTTAAGACCTCGCGCCTCGGGCATCACCACCAGCTCCTGGATTTCGCCGATCCATCTGGCGTGGTGCAGGTGAAACTGCATATGCAGGCCAATCATACCCACTACCTGTCCATTCAGCTCTGCCAGCTGATAACGCATATTGTGGTCCTGCAGATTGGCCAGATACCCGGTGTGGAACGCCTGATGATCAAATTCGGCCTGTTTTAACTCGCAGATCAGCGCGTAAACGATTTGCGCATCATCGGCGGTGGCGGGGCGAAGCGTGCAGTCAGGCATGCTGTTTCTCCTTCTGACGGATAAGCGATAAAACGTTATCGACTGACTGTAGCAAACTTCCGTCGTTGTTGAGGATGTAGCAATCCGCCGGGGTATAGCGCGCTGCGCGTTCGAGCCGCTGCGCGATCTCTTTTTCGCTTTCGCGTCCGCGGCTTTGCAGGCGGCTGCGCAGGACATCCGGCGAAACCTGCAGACAGACCGGCAGCAGCGCCGAGGCATACCGGGCGCGTGCCTGGGGAAGATGCGCACGGGAGCCGTTGACCAGCACGTCAAAACCCGCGTGTAGCCACAGGTCGATCTCAATACCGATCCCGTAGTAGTAGCCGTTGGCGTGCCAGCTGAGCGCCAGCAGATTCTGCCCGGCGCGAGTGAAAAATTCCTGTTCGCTCAGGGCGATATGGTTTTCACTACCGGCATTCGCCGCCCGGGTAATATAGCGATGTGCGACCAGCAGCTGCGGGTGTTCCCGCTGCCGTAAGGCGGACAGCAGGCTGTCCTTCCCGGAGCCGGAGGGCCCCATTAACCAGATGACTCTTCCCATCAGAACACCCGTTTTCCCTGACGCCAGACGTGGTCGATATGGATGTGCTCGCCCTTACGGTGGGCCAGCACCAGATCCGCCCGTTTTCCTTCTGCTATCTCGCCCCGGTCGTGAAGATTAAGCGCCGATGCCGGGTTCTTCGTTACCAGGCGAATTGCCTGCGGCAGCGTGAAGCAGTTGCTGTCGTCATCCGCGACGCGGAAGGCGGCGTCCAGCAGGCTGGCGGGGTAGTAGTCGGAAGAGAGAATATCCAGCAGGTCGAGCGAGGCGAGTTTGCTTGCCGCCACGTTGCCGGAATGCGAGCCGCCGCGCACAATATTCGGTGCCCCCATCAGCACGTTCATGCCGTGTGCGCGGGAGGCTTCTGCCGCCTCAAACGTGGTAGGAAATTCAGCGATCACGCTGCCAAGCTGGTGGGATTCGCGGACATGATCGTGCGTGGCATCATCATGGCTGGCCAGCGCGATGCTACGGTCCCGGCACATTGCGGCAATCGAAACACGGTTCGGCTGTGACCACTGTGCCGCCAGCGCCAGCTGCTCTTCCTCGTAGCGCGCCATCTCCACATCGTTAAGAGAATATTTGCCCTGGTAATACTCGCGGTATTTTTCGAGGCTGGCGAACTGGCGCTGCCCCGGCGAGTGGTCCATCAACGAGACCAGCGACACTGGCTCGCGGTCTACCAGTTTTTCAAACAGCGGCAGGGTGGTGTGATGCGGCAACTCGCAGCGCAGGTGCAGGCGATGTTCGGCGCGGTTAAGACCGCGCTTTTGCGTCTCTTCCACGGCGTTGATCATCTTTTCCAGATTCTCCAGCCGATCGCCGCCGTCGCGTACGTCACCAATCGCCACCGCATCCAGCACGGTGGTGATGCCGCTGGCAACCATCAGCGCGTCGTGGCTGCTCATCGCCGAATGGGCGGGCCAGTCCACCTTCGGCCGTGGGGTGAAGAATTTATCCAGATTATCGGTGTGCAGCTCAATCAGCCCTGGCAGCAGCCAGCCGCCTTCGCCGTCCATCGCTTCGGGCAAATGGCTTCGGGTTTCGGCATACGCGCGGATCGCGCCGTCGCGGATCTCAATCGAGCCGTCGATGACCTCATCTTCCAGCACCAGCCTGACGTTATTGATAATCATACGTTTGTCCCCATCGGGTGCAGCCTGTCCGCCACGCGGTTGCGAACGCTCTCGTCGTGGAAGATCCCGACGATCGCCGCGCCGCGCGCTTTGGCCTGTTCGATCAGTTCAACCACTGCCGCGCTGTTTTTGCTGTCGAGCGAAGCGGTGGGTTCATCAAGAAGTAAAATCGGGTAGTCGACGATAAACCCGCGAGCGATATTCACGCGCTGCTGCTCGCCGCCGGAAAAGGTCGACGGGGCAAGATGCCAGAGGCGCTCGGGCACATTGAGGCGCGTCAGCAGGCTGGCGGCTTTGGCGGCGCAGGTTTCGCGCGGCACGCCGAGATCCAGCAGCGGCTGCATGACCACATCCAGAGCGGAGATCCGCGGGATCACCCGCAGAAACTGGCTCACCCAGCCGATCGTCGAGCGGCGGACTTCCAACACCTTACGCGCGGGGGCCTGAACCAGGTCGACCCATTCATCGGCATGGCGAATATGAATGTGCCCCTCGTCCGGCAGATAGTTGGCGTACAGGGAGCGCAGCAGGGTGGATTTTCCGCTGCCGGAGTGGCCGTGCAGCACCACGCATTCGCCGCTGTTCACCTTCAGAGAGGCATTTTGCAGCACCGGCAGACGCACGCCGTTTTGCTGGTGGAGCACAAAGGTCTTACTTACGTTTTCTACGTGGATCATTTTGGCCTCGTGGCTTTTTCTTGCCGGGTGGCGCTTCGCTTACCCGGCCTACAAGGTACGGCGTTCGTTTTGCCGGGTGGCGCCCTCAATTCTGCAACACGGATGACACCAGCAGCTGGGTGTAAGGATGGAGCGGATCGTCGAGCACGCGGTCGGTAAGCCCACTTTCCACCACCTGACCCTGCTTCATTACCAGCAGACGGTCTGCCAGCAGGCGAGCGACGCCCAGATCATGGGTGACAATCACCACCGCCAGGTTCAGCTCCACCACCAGGCCGCGCAGCAGGTCGAGCAGGCGCGCCTGCACGGAGACGTCCAGCCCACCGGTGGGTTCATCCATAAACACCAGCTTCGGGTGGGTGACCAGGTTACGGGCGATCTGCAGACGCTGCTGCATGCCGCCGGAGAAGGAGGTGGGCAAATCGTCGATGCGCGAGGCGGGGATCTCCACATCGGTCAGCCAGCGCTGTGCGGTTTCCCGGATGTTGCCGTAGTGCCGCGCGCCGGTCGCCATCAGCCGTTCGCCGATATTGCCTCCCGCCGAGACCTGACGACGCAGCCCGTCCAGCGGATGCTGATGTACCACGCCCCATTCGGTGCGCAGCAGGCGGCGGCGTTCAGCCTCGCTCATGCCATAGAGGGAGGCGCCCTCATACAAAATCTCGCCGTTCTGCGGGGCCAGGCGCGCGGAGATGGACTTCAGCAGGGTGGTTTTGCCCGAGCCGGATTCACCGACAATTCCCAGCACCTCGCCCGGCCACAGCTCGAACGAGACGTCGCTGAAGCCTTTGCCCGGCGCGTATAGGTGGGTCAGGTTGTTCACTGAAAGCAGCGGTTTCATTGGCTGTTCGCCTCGCTCTGTTGGCGGCAGTAATCGGTGTCGGAGCAGACAAACATCCGTTTGCCCGTATCATCCAGCACCACTTCATCCAGATAGCTGTGCTTCGAGCCGCAGATGGCGCACGGCTCGTCCCACTCCTGCACCGTGAACGGGTGGTCATCGAAATCGAGACTCTCCACGCGGGTGTAGGGCGGGACGGCGTAGATGCGCTTTTCGCGCCCGGCACCGAACAGCTGCAGGGCAGGCATCATGTCCATTTTCGGGTTGTCGAATTTCGGGATCGGCGACGGATCCATCACGTAGCGCCCGTTGACCTTCACCGGGTAGGCGTAGGTGGTGGCGATATGGCCGAAGCGGGCGATATCTTCATACAGCTTCACCTGCATCACCCCGTACTCTTCCAGGGCGTGCATGGTGCGGGTTTCTGTTTCGCGCGGCTCGATAAAGCGCAGCGGCTCCGGGATCGGCACCTGGAAAATCAAAATCTGATCTTCAGTGAGCGGCGTTTCGGGAATACGGTGGCGGGTCTGGATAAGCGTCGCATCTTCGGTTTTTTCGGTGGTGTTGACGCCCGTCACGCGCTTAAAGAAGTTGCGAATCGACACGGCGTTGGTGGTGTCGTCGGCTCCCTGGTCGATGACCTTCAGCACGTCTGACTCACCGATGACGCTGGCGGTAAGCTGAATGCCCCCGGTGCCCCAGCCGTAAGGCATCGGCATTTCTCGACCACCAAACGGCACCTGATAGCCGGGGATAGCGACCGCTTTCAGGATGGCGCGGCGGATCATGCGTTTGGTTTGCTCGTCCAGATAAGCAAAGTTGTAGCCGCTTAGGTTAGCCATTTTCACGCTCCCGTTGCAGACGTTTCAGCAGTTCCAGTTCGGCCTGGAAGTCAACGTAATGCGGCAGCTTGAGGTGCGAAACAAAGCCCGCCGCCTCGACGTTATCCGCATGGGCCAGCACGAACTCTTCGTCCTGTGCCGGGCCGGAAATCTGTTCGCCGTAGTCCGGCGCCTGCAGGGCGCGGTCAACCAGCGCCATCGCCATGGCTTTACGCTCGCTCATGCCAAAGACCAGCCCGTAACCGCGGGTAAAGTGTGGGGTGTCGTCGTCAGGTGCGACAAAACCATTCACCATTTCACACTCGGTCATTAGCAGTTCACCGACGTTCACAGCAAAACCCAGCTCTTCGGGGATGATTTCGACGTCGAGATAGCCGCTGCGGATCTCCGCCGCAAACGGGTGGTTACGCCCGTAGCCGCGCTGCGTTGAATAGGCCAGCGCCAGCAGATAGCCTTCGTCCCCGCGCATCAGCTGCTGCAGGCGAGACGAGCGTGAACAGGGGTAAACGGGAGGCGTGCGGGTGATGTCGTCGGGTTGCGCTCCGGTCTCTTCTTCAGCCTTTGCCAGACCCTGCTTCGCCAGCAGGCTAAAGACGTGCGGAGATGCTTCCTGCCCGGTCTCCGTGGTGCTGAGCGTCGGCGTTTCGCCGTTCGCCAGCAGGGTGAAATCCAGCAGGCGGTGGGTGTAATCGTACGTAGGGCCAAGGAGTTGGCCGCCAGGAATATCTTTATAAATGGCGGAAATTCTCCGCTCCAGGCGCATTTCTGCCGTATTGACCGGCTCGCTCACCGCCAGGCGGGGAACGGTGGTGCGCCAGGCGCGCAGCAGAAAGATGGCCTCGACGTTGTCGCCGCTGGCCTGCTTCAGCGCCAGCGCTGCCAGTTCACGGTCGGCGACGCCGCCTTCGGTCATCACCCGATCCACCGCCAGGTTCAACTGCTGCTCAATCTGGGCGACGCTCAGCTCGGGAAGCTGTTCATCACCCCGTCGTCTGTGCGCCTGTAGCGCATGGGCGGCGGCGATGGCCTTCTCGCCCCCTTTGACGGCAACGTACATCAGCACACCTCCACGTGGGTGGTTCGCGGGATCGCCAGCAGGCGCTCGCCGCAGGTCAGGATCAGGTCAATGCCCAGCGGGAACGGATGCGGGCGTTCGGTCAGCTCATGAATAATGCACTCCGGCAGCTGTGGCGCGACCATGCGTTCGTCGGCAATCCCCGCCCCGGTCAGGCGCAGCATGCGACCACCGCTCAGGCTGGCGACCTGCAGGATCAGCGTGGCGCTGGTCTCCGGTGCTACTGCGCTGCCTTCACTCAGGGCATTGAGCTGCTCATGGCTGATTTGCTCATCGGCAACGGCAAACACCGCCTGACGGGGCTGCTCAACCAGCGGGGCGTTAGTGTGAAAACGCAGATTCTGGCTGGCGATGTCATTGGATAACGTCCCCGAAAGCCACACCGGGGTATCGTTGTCGGCGAGAGTCAGCAGTACGCTGGTGGTCGCCAGGTTCAGCGGCAGCCAGCCCTGGGAGAGCTGATGCAGGGAGACAATCACGCCAGGCTCGCTCATGGCTTTCAGCAGGCGACGAAAACTGTGTTGGGCATCCTGGACGGCCAGGGTAAAAGCGGGTTGAAGCGTCATGCGTTATCTCCGCGAACAAGCGTAAAGAAGTCGACCCGGCTGGTATTGACTTGCGCCTGACGTGCGGCAGTGCGCGCGGCGAGGTCGGCTTCCAGCGGGGCAATCAGGGTTTCCATCAGGGTCTGGAAATGGGGTTGTTCCTGCAGCAGGGCGTCGATCACCGCGCAGCGCTCGGCGTGCGGTTTATCGCGACCGAGCACGTAGCTGTAACCCAGCGTGCCGCTGCTCAGACGAATGACCGCGCGGGTGAGGGCGGCATCACCGGCGAAAAAGCGCTCCCCGGTACCGCCCATTCTTGCCTGGATCTGTACCAGGCCAATTTCCGGCGCGCGGAGCGTTTCATAGTCTGGCGTCAGGTTAAGCGCGTTCATGCGGCTCGCCAGTGCAGCAGGCTGGCTATGGGCCAGGGCGCGCATCCAGCGCTGACGGGTGGAGGTGTCGAAATGCATTCAGTGCTCCATGGTGAATTCAATCATGTCGGCGCGGGTCAGGCTGACGGAGTACTCCGTTGCGTTGATCTCGCCGTCACGGTGGTTGAGGGTGCGCACGCAGAGCAGCGGAGCCATGTTGGGGATCTCCAGCACCTTGCTCTCTTTCGCCTGCGCGCGGCGGGCGCTGATACGCGTCTGGGTACGTTTGAGCACAAGACCCGTGGCGTCCTGCAAAAAGTCATGCAGTGAACCGCTGGAGAAGTGTTGCAGCACCGGCCAGAGGCTCAGGTCGCTGAAGTAGTGATCTATCTGGCAGACCGCCACGCCATTGACCCGGCGCAGGGTGCGCAGATGTACAACGTTGTCGCCCTCCTGAATACCCAGCGCATCGGCTACATGGCTGGAGGCCGGACGCAGCACGGAGAGCAGTTTTTCGCTGGTGGGATGGCTTCCCTGGTCGAGCAGGTTCTGACTAAAGCGCGCCTGGGCATTGAGCGGGTAGTCGAACGGGCGCATCAGCACCAGCACGCCGACGCCTTGACGGCGCTGTACCCATCCGCGCTCAACCAGCTGATCGATGGCGCGGCGCAGGGTGTGGCGGTTCACTTCATAGCGGTCTGCAAGCTGCTGTTCGGCTGGCAGGTAGTCTCCGCAGCGATAATGGGTGCGCAGCTCCACTTCGAGCTTTGCTGCAATCTCTTGCCAGCGGGTAGGGTAACTGGTCGGATGTCTGGATAAGTGCATACCAATCAAAGCCTCGCTTCTCAGATGAAGTGCTTACGCAAACGTTGAGAGAGGAAATCCAGCAGGCTGACGGTGATGATGATGAGTACCATCAGGGCGCAGGTTTGCTGGAACTGGAAACCGCGGATCGCCTCCCACAGGGTGACGCCAATGCCGCCTGCGCCGACCATGCCGACGACGGTGGCGGAACGGACGTTAGATTCGAAGCGGTAGAGCGAATAGGAGATCAGCAGCGGCATGACCTGGGGCAGCACGCCGTAAAGGATCTCTTCAATTTTGTTGGCGCCGGTGGCGCGAATACCTTCGACCGGGCCGGGTTCAATGGCTTCCACGGCTTCGGAAAGCAGCTTGGAGAGCACGCCGGTGGTATGGATGAACAGCGCCATCACCCCCGCGAACGGCCCCAGACCCACGGCGACCACGAACAGCATCGCGAACACCATTTCGTTAATGGCGCGGCAGGCGTCCATCAGGCGGCGCATCGGCTGATAAATCCACCACGGAACGATGTTTTCCGCGCTCATCAGGCCAAACGGAATGGAGAGGATGACGGCCAGGGCGGTCCCCCAGACGGCGATTTGCAGGGTGACAGCCATTTCGCCGAGATAGTCCTGCCACTGGCTAAAATCGGGCGGGAAGAAGTCGGCAGCGAAGGTGGCCATGTTACCGGCGTCTTTAAACAGCAGCAGCGGATCCATCTCCGCGCCCTTCCAGGAGATAACCAGCACTGCCAGCAGGATGGCCCAGCTAAATAGCGAGAACCAACTGCGTTTCGGCGGTGGGAGGGTGATGGTTTGCATGTTGACTCCTTTGTGTTTAGTTCCCTCTCCCTCAAGGGAGAGGGTTAGGGTGAGGGGGAAATGTGCGCGCTGATGCCCTCACCCCGGCCCTCTCCCACAGGGAGAGGGAGAAAAGCGTTACTGCACCGCTTTATTCACACTGGTCATTGCACCGAGCGCGGCGGTCAGGCGGTCCAGGTCTTCCAGCTGGGCCTGAATAGCTGCCACTTTGCTGGTCTTCTCCTCGTCCTTAAGCCCCTTGTTGTCCTTCACGCCCTGCATCTCTTTAAACAGCGCCAGCTGGCGAATCGGGACCAGCTGCAGGTCGCTCGACGGGCGGAACGGTGCCCAGCCCAGACGCGTCAGCACGGCTTTCTCTTCCGGCGTTTTGCCGTAAGTCATAAAGAAGTCGTACACCTTGTCCTTGGTGCTTTCAGAAAGGTTTTTGCGCCAGACAATCGGGTCACCCGGGATGAGAGGGGATTTCCAGATCACCTTCAGCTCTTTCAGCTTGTCCGGTGCGGAGGTCTTCAGCTTGTCGAGGTTTTCGGTGTTATTGGTGGCGACATCCACCTGCTTGTTGGCCACGGCCAGGGCGTTGGTTTCATGGCTGGCATTGACGGTGCGTTTGAAATCGCTGGCAGAGGCATTGTTTTTGGCGAAGACGTAATAGCCCGGCACCAGGAAGCCTGAAGTGGAGTTCGGATCGCCGTTGCCGAAGGTCAGTTCTTTGCGTTTGGCGAGCATATCGTTGAGGTTATTGATCGGGCTGTCTTTGTTGACGATCAGCACGCTCCAGTAACCCGGAGAGCCATCGGCAGCAACGGTCTGGGCAAAGACCTGGCCGTTTGCACGATCCACCGCTTCCATGGCGGAGAGGTTGCCATACCAGGCGATGTCCACTTTGTTAAAGCGCATCCCCTGGATGATGCCCGCGTAATCCGGGGCGAAGAAGGCGTTTACTTTGATCCCCAGTTTGGTTTCCATATCTTTCAGGAAGGGCTCCCACTGAGGCTTCAGGTTCTGCTGTGATTCCGTCGAAATAATGCCAAAGTTCAGCGCTTTTTCCTGCTCCTCGGCGTACGCAGGGCTTAACAGGGTGCTGATGCTGAACATGCTGGTGAAAGCCAGCGCGGCAACCGTTTTATAGCTCATTTCCATTCCTCGTAGTGGGGACGTTATGCAGCCTTCGCGTTCTCTTCGACACGGTTAATGCTGCGGTAGAGATGGTCAAAACGTTCGTTATCAAACTGGTGGCTTGCGCCATCAAAGAACACATGTCCCTGACGCAGGGCGACAATGCGCTCGCAGTAGCGCAGGGCGTAATCCACCTGATGCAGCGTCACCACCACGGTGATGCCGTCGTTCTGGTTAATGTCATGCAGGGTTTCCATCACGATGCGGGCGGATTCCGGATCCAGCGAGGCGATGGGCTCGTCGGCAAGGATGATTTTCGCTTTCTGCATCAGGGCACGGGCGATGGCCACGCGCTGCTGTTGTCCACCGGAGAGGGTGGAGACGCGCTGATGGGCGAAGTGCGCCATGCCTACGCGGGTGAGTGCCCGCAACGCCTCTTGCTTCTGTAACGGGGAGAACCAGCGCAGACAGGTGCGCCAGAATGGGGTGCTGCCGAGCGCGCCAATCAGCACGTTCTCCAGCACCGTCAGTCGATTTACCAGATTAAATTGCTGGAAGATGCAGCCTGTCTGCGCGCGGCTTTTGCGGATATCCCGCGCCAGTCGCCCTGCGCGCTGTACGGTGTTGCCCAGCAGTTCGACGTGGCTTTCCGGGATGCTATCGCCGGTAATCAGGCCGCTTAAGTGACGCAAAAGGGTGGATTTACCTGAACCGGATGGCCCCAGCAGCGCTACCATGTCGCCCTGCTGGACGGTCAGATCAACGGCATGCAGAGCCTTGTTGTGATGAAAGGTCTTGCTCAGTTTCTCGACGCGGATGACGGTTTGCATATGCTGGGCCTCACAATAAATGTGGCCTCATGCTGGCGCATCAATATGACATTTGGGTTAAGTGCAGGTTGCGGGAGTTTGAAGAGTTGAAGTGAAAACGATGACAATCTTTCCAGACCCGGTCAGCGCAGCGCCACCCGGGGTTGTTGCCGGCTGCGCTGCGCTTATCCGGCCTACGAACTTTGTTGCTGCTTAACGACGTTAATCATCCACGGCACGCCGTATTTGTCGGTGACCTTACCGAAACCGTGCGCCCAGAAGGTCTCCTGCCAGGCCATTTCAATATTTCCGCCATCCGCGAGATTGTCGAACCAGCGTTGGCCTTCATTGACATCCTGTGTGTCGAGAACCAGCGTGAATCCGGCATACTGCGCCTTACTGCCCGGCGGCAGGCCATCGCTCATCATGATATCGCTGCCCGCAATGCGAACGTTGGAGTGGGCTATAGCGGAGTCCGGGAACTGCATGCCAGACGGGCAGCCTTCTTCGCTGCTCTCGCTTTTTGGCATTTCGCCGAAGGTGATTTTATAGAGGAGTTCTGCGCCGACGGCCTGCTGATAAAAGGCGGTTGCCTCTGCACAGTTGCCGGCGAAAGAGATGTAGGGACTTAACGGCATAATCTTTACCTCACGTAAGAAAAGCCCATTAAGTGTAGTGGGTGTGTGCCCGGTAAGCGAAGCGCCACCGGGCGGGTAAATCAGTTCTTTTTCACAAACTCAGATTTCAGTTTCATTGGACCAAAACCGTCAATTTTGCAGTCGATATTATGATCGCCTTCAACCAGACGGATATTCTTCACTTTGGTCCCGATCTTCAGCATGGAAGAGCTGCCTTTAACCTTCAGGTCTTTGACGACGGTGACGCTGTCGCCATCTGCCAGCAGGTTACCGTTAGCATCTTTTACAATCAGCACGTCAGCATCCTGTGACGGCTCTGCGTCGTTCCATTCGTGGGCGCATTCCGGGCAAATGAACATGCCATTATCTTCATAGGTGTATTCAGAATTGCATTTCGGGCAGT
The DNA here is from genome assembly GCF_000710795.1 of Enterobacter sp. T1-1. Lineage (NCBI taxonomy): Bacteria > Pseudomonadati > Pseudomonadota > Gammaproteobacteria > Enterobacterales > Enterobacteriaceae > Enterobacter > Enterobacter sp. T1-1. The sequence goes on from NZ_JALW01000033.1 coordinate 14,520, forward strand.
GTGGAAGTTGCATCGGGGGTATCCTCAAAAAAGTGCTTAACACGCTGGAAAGTGCCAGCAAAATGACGGCAGAGCGCCGAAAAAGAGGGCAAGTATAACGCAAATCCACACGATTGTCGGTGATATTGTTTAATAAAAAAAAACCGAAAAGCGTGTTGCGGGTGACACTTTCTGTCAGTCGGTTAAGCGATGCTAACGCCATTAACGTGTTGGGAAGAATTGACACTGAATATATCGAATATTTTATTGCGGCAAATTGCTACGTTCCGCCATTTCGGATAAGGTGAAGCGACACATTGTTATTTATCGCCGGTTTTCGTCGTCGTACATCTGTTATGACGCTGAACCATTCCCTCTCTTTTTAGGTGGGTAAATAATGATGATATATCCTGAAGTTTCTTAAAAATGGGCTACGCTTTTTATCTTTTGACTATCAGGTCAGGAGAAAAGCTTTTCACGCCATGCAAGGATAGCGATTTATTTCTGATTGTCTTCAATCAGTTATATTTCGGTGAACATGTTTTCCACACGTGATCATATAAGCCGAAAAACATAATTAAAACCCGGTGGCTTAATAAAAGTAATAAATTTGCGTTAAGGAAAGGCTTTTATCATGCACACACAGACAATTTTTGAATTAAGCCAGGAAGCAGAACGGTTGCTACAACTCGCCCTGCAAAACCTTGATACCTTGAAATCAATGCCGATAGCGATGCTGGAGAGTACCGCGACGGCCATTACGGGTGAAAAGAACAACGTTTTACCTTTGCATTTTAGCGCGCGTGGTGTCGAAGCACAGCAGGCGATGCTGAATAGTGAATTGCGCAAAATAACCCGTCTGGAAATGGTGCTGGCTATTGTTGGAACCATGAAGGCGGGGAAATCGACCACCATTAATGCGATTGTGGGCACCGAAGTATTGCCCAACCGCAACCGTCCGATGACGGCGCTCCCGACCCTTATTCGTCATACGCCGGGCCAGAAAGAGCCGGTACTGCATTTTACGCATGTCTCTCCCATTGATGATCTGATCCAACTGCTACAGAAAAAGCTCTGCGATGACGATCGCGGCAAGCTGGCGCAGCGTCTGGAAATCGATAAAGACATGAATACGCTGCTGGAGAGAATTGAAAGAGGCGAGGCTTTCGAGAAGCACCACCTTGGGGCGCAGCCGATATTTCATTGTCTGAAAAGCCTGAACGACCTGGTGAGGCTCTCTCAGGCGCTGGACGTGGCCTTCCCATTCTCTGAGTACGCGGCGATAGAACATATACCGGTGATTGAGGTGGAGTTTGTGCATCTTGCGGGTCTGGATGCGCACCTGGGGCAGCTGACGCTGCTGGACACGCCTGGGCCAAATGAAGCCGGGCAGCCCCATCTGCAAAAAATGCTCACCGAACAGTTGTCCCGCGCCTCCGCGGTGCTGGCGGTGATGGACTATACCCAGCTCAAATCGATTTCTGATGAAGAGGTTCGTCAGGCCATTTCGGTAGCGGGAAAATCGGTGCCTTTGTATGCGCTGGTGAATAAATTCGACCAGAAGGATCGCAACAGCGACGATGAAGAGCAGGTCAGGGCGATGATCTCCGGGACCTTAATGAAAGGGAACATCTCTCCGGGACAAATTTACCCTGTTTCGTCGATGTGGGCCTATCTGGCAAACCGCGCCCGCTATGAGATGGCGAACCATGGGCAGCTACCGGATCACCAGGAACAGCGCTGGGTACAGGACTTTGCCGAGGCCGCGCTGGGGCGTCGCTGGCGTACGGCGGACCTGGACGATATCGAACATATTCGTCATGCGGCTGATTTGCTGTGGGAAGATTCGTTATTTGAACAACCTATCCGCAAACTCATTTACGCCGCCTATGCCAATGCGTCGTTATTTGCGCTGCGTTCGGCGTCGCATAAGCTGCTCAACTATGCCCAAAATGCCAGAGAGTATCTCGATTTTCGCTATCAGGCCCTGACGGTGGCCTTTGAATCGCTGGAGCTGAATATTACGCGTCTTGAAGAGGATATGGCTCTGCTGCAAACGCGGCAGCGCGTGGCCAGCGAAGAAGTCAAACACGAAGTGGAGCAGGCCCTCCACGCCACTGACGATTTTATGGCGTTGCAGAAAGGAGCCCTTCAGCAGGCGATTGGCCATATCTTCAACAGCCACACGCTACTTGATTTGGCAGGTATTGATCCGCTGAATCATCGGCAGGATGCACCGGAGGCGCTGACGCAGCTGGTGCTGGATGATGAGAGGCAGGCGCAAACGGTACTGAACAGCATCCGCTCCGCCTGCGAGCAGGTCATGCTGGACGCAAAGACGAAAATCAGCCGGGAGCTGGCGCTTCGCTTCGATCAGCTGGAGTCTACGCTGGCGCGTTCGCTGAATGAGGCGATGCGGCTCATTGAGCTGCGTATTAAAGAGCAGCTCAGCCATGCCGGTTTCCGGGCGCGGATCAGTTTCCCGGCATTTCAGGCAAATCAGCTGAACTTCAATACGCGGGCGCTGTTTACTGATGCCATCGCGGAGGATACCCGTCCGGCAGGCCAGCCATCGGCTGCGGGAAGTGTACGGGAAACGGTGTCGCGCTGGCTGAACAATCCTGGCTGGGGCTGGGAAGATTATGTGGCGACGCGCACGCGATACGTTATTGATATTGCGCAGCTGCATGACAAGTTTATGCAGCATATTGATCAGTTTTGTGAACAAATCCGTAAAGCTTTAACCGCGCAGGTCGATGTCTCTGTTACGGCGGGTATGGCAACGTTCTTTGCAGAATTTTCGTTATGCCTTGCCGGGTTACAGGAAAGCTTGCGTGATAGCCTCGCAGTCCGTCAGCAAAATGAGCATTCGACCCGATCGCTCAGCCAGCTGTTGAAACAAAGTATCACGACTGCGACGTGGATTCAGGAAGATACCCGACTGTTACGCGATGATATTCAAACTCTTTTCGCGGCAGAGCAACCATGACAACACAGCTACTGGACGGTCCCGGGCGGACGCTGGAGTGTATCCATCCTAAATTTATGGTCGATCTGGTCCAGGGGGTAGACGCGCCGCGTCATACCCATCTGGGGCCGCAACAGCTGCAGTTTCGTGAGCGTTTGACGCAGGAGATCATGACGCACACCCGGCTGCGACCGTGGGCAATGGCGGGAATGCTCAACGAAAATGCGGCTCTGCGCCTGGGGCTGGCGGAAAAGCTGGCCGGCATGCTGGATCCGGGGCATCTCGCGCTGACGCGTATGGCCGATAAACTGGTTGCCCTGCGCCAGCAAACCTCTCTGCGTACGCAGCCCTCGCCGGGCCTGGTTCAGCAGTACGCTGAACTCTCTTCCCATTTTCTTCAACGCGCAGCCTATAAAGAAAAGGCGTTGTCCCAGCGTGGGTTAACGGTGCAGGCGGGCGATCATAGCGAGCAGATTTTTACCCGCTGGCGGGCCGGACACTATGATGGCTGGTCGCTGGCCGGGCGTTGCTACATTGTGCTGGAAGAGCTGCGCTGGGGAGCATTTGGCGATGCCTGTCGTCTGGCGAATGCGGACGTGGCGGCAATGCTCAAGGATAACCTGCGCAGCATGGCGGCAAATTATCTGGCGCAGGGGATCAATGCTTCTCCCACTACCCGCCATTTTTATCACCAGTGGCTCACAACCCCCTCTACGCCGGGGAGCATCGATCATAAAGATATGCTGGGCTGGCTGGGGGACTGGTGTCAGGCGGACAGCCACCCGGTGAGCTGGTCAGTAACCCAAAACTGGCAAACGGTCGCGCTGGGTATGCCGAGACTCTGTTCGGCAAAGCGGCTGGTGGATGGGATGGTGGAAGAAATTTTTGGTTGAACCCCTCACCCGGTGGGGAGAGGGGGGTCTTATGCGGTGCGTTAATGATGAAGCTCTACCGCTTTCGGTTCTGTATCCGGCTCGGGGAGATTGCCGAAGCGCTTCGCATACAGGGCCGTGATGATGGGCACCAGAATGGCGGTGACGATCACGCTGGCGGCAACCAGCGCCGTTGCCGAGGCCGCAACCGGTTCGAAAGCCGGGTTAATCTGGGCAATGATCACCGGATTCGCCACGGCGGCCCCGGCGGCTGAAGAGGCGGCTACACCTGCCGTTCCGTTTCCTCCGCCAATTACGCGATCGGCAATGATCAGCGGAATGCCGGTGATAATGATAACAGCCACGCCAAGGACAATACCCAGCAGACCGGTATCGAGGATCACCTTCAGGTTAATGGTATTCCCCAGCGCGAAGCCGAAGAACGGGATCAGCACCGGCGTGGCTTTGCTGAAGAAATCGCGCAGATCGTGGTCCAGATTCCCCAGCGCAAAACCGATCAGGAAAGGCAGGATCGCGCCGACAAAGTGGTGTGGTTCAAACGAGGCCAACCCCGCCGAGCCCAGAATCAACATCGTCATCAGCGGACCGGACTCCAGAGACATCAGCACAAAGGCGCCAGACTCCTCTTTTGTGCCGTACTGGTTCATCAGGCTGGCATAGAGCCCACCGTTAGTCATATCCATCGCGGAGACAATGGCCAGAACGGATAATCCGGCGAAGAATCCGGTCTGAATGCCATTCTCCGGAATGAACAGTGCACAGACCATTGCCACAACCCAGGCAACCGCAATTTTCGTTATAACCAGCGTTCCGGATTTACGTAATACGGTACCCGTTGCCCGCAGGTTAATAGATGCTCCAATACAAAAGAACCAGACGGCCAGAATGGGCACGGTTCCCGTAATCATTCCTTTTGTGAAACCACCAAAATAAGCACCGGTATCAGGTGCCAGGGTATTCAGAATGGCGCCAAGCACCAGAGGAACCAGCATCATCCCGCCGGGGATGCGTTCTATTGTGGCTTTAATCTTCATGTACAACCCTCACATCGTGTCCCGCGTGGCGGACGGAATGCTATCGAAAATAAAATCAACAAATTCAATTAATTGAAAGGATGCTTAGCCTGGCGCTTCGTTATCCTTTCAGGGAAATTAATCGCGCGCTCTTGATTCATGCCGCTCAAAAGCCCGCTGGACGTTGCGTTCGGATTTATCATGCGATCATTGGAATGATGATTCAATGAAAATAAAACAGTGTTTTAGTTATCTCTATCACATATTCAGCGTAAATATTCGAACCGCGTTTTAATATTTAAAATTTATGTAAATCTGATGTGACGCAGTATGGTTTTGAGAATTGTTGTGCAGGCGATAATAACGTGCGTGAGCATGCTCTTTTTTGGTGGATAAGAAAGAGCTGATGGGCGGAAATTGACAAATATTGAACTCAGTTGACGATACGGAAAAATATATGTGAAGTTGATCACAAATATAAACGCTGGTAGGGTAAAAAGGTCATTAACTGCCCAGACAGGCGTCAACAGGTTCGGTTGTATCGACGTAAAACGTCAATGTAAGTAAACCTGCTACGCTTGAATAAGGCGATTCGCATGGAGCGGATCCCCGTTTCACGGTTCACCAGATGGCCGGTGAAATGGACAGGGCTGAGTCTACGAGGAAAGCTATGCTTAGAAGGAAAAAGATTAAACCCATCACGCTTCGCGACGTCACCATCATCGATGATGCAAAACTGCGTAAAGCGATCACTGCCGCCTCGCTCGGTAATGCGATGGAATGGTTCGATTTTGGTGTCTACGGCTTCGTGGCCTATGCGTTAGGTAAAGTGTTCTTCCCCGGCGCTGACCCCAGCCTGCAGATGATTGCCGCGCTGGGTACGTTCTCGGTTCCCTTCCTCATTCGCCCGCTGGGTGGTCTGTTCTTCGGTATGCTTGGTGATAAATATGGTCGTCAGAAGATCCTGGCCATCACCATTGTCATTATGTCGATCAGTACATTCTGTATCGGCCTGATCCCGTCTTATGCTTCGATTGGCATCTGGGCGCCAATATTGCTGCTGCTCTGTAAGATGGCTCAGGGATTCTCCGTAGGGGGAGAATATACCGGTGCCTCGATCTTCGTTGCAGAGTACTCCCCGGACCGTAAACGTGGCTTCATGGGAAGCTGGCTGGACTTTGGTTCCATTGCCGGGTTCGTCATGGGGGCGGGCGTGGTGGTGCTGATTTCAACTGTGGTTGGTGAGGCGAACTTCCTTGAATGGGGCTGGCGTATTCCGTTCTTCCTCGCGCTGCCGCTGGGGATCATTGGCCTGTACCTGCGTCATGCGCTTGAAGAGACGCCTGCGTTCCAGCAGCACGTTGATAAGCTTGAGCAGGGTGACCGCGAAGGTCTGCAGGATGGCCCGAAAGTCTCCTTTAAAGAGATCGCGACCAAACACTGGCGCAGCCTGCTGGTCTGTATCGGCCTGGTGATCTCCACGAACGTGACTTACTACATGCTGCTGACCTACATGCCGAGCTATCTGTCGCATAACCTGCACTACTCGGAAGACCACGGTGTGCTGATCATTATCGCCATCATGGTGGGTATGCTGTTTGTGCAACCGATTATGGGGCTGTTGAGTGACCGCTTTGGCCGTCGACCGTTCATTATTCTGGGTAGCGTTGCGCTGTTTGCCCTTGCTATTCCGGCATTCATTCTGATTAACAGCAATGTGCTGGGCCTGATTTTTGCCGGCTTGCTGATGCTGGCGGTGATCCTCAACTGCTTCATCGGGGTGATGGCCTCTACACTACCGGCCATGTTCCCGACGCATATTCGCTACAGTGCGCTGGCGGCGGCCTTTAACATCTCGGTTCTGATTGCCGGTCTGACGCCGACGCTTGCCGCCTCTCTGGTGGAAAGCACGCAAAACCTGATGATGCCCGCTTATTACCTGATGGTTATCGCGGTGATTGGTTTGATTACGGGTATTACCATGAAGGAGACGGCGAACCGTCCTCTGAAAGGGGCGACGCCTGCGGCATCGGATATTCAGGAAGCGAAAGAGATCCTGCGCGAGCACTACGATAACGTCGAGCAGAAGATTGAAGATATTGACGCAGAGATTGAAGAACTGCAGAAGAAACGCTCCCGACTGGTGGACCAACATCCACGCATCAACGAGTAATCAAAAAACCCGCCGCTGGCGGGTTTTCTTTTATTAGCATCCTGCGGCGATGTAATCGCCATTGGCGCTGATGGGGATCACCGTCAGGAACAGGATGGTCGCAAACAGGATCAGAACAATCCCGCCAGCAATCTTGACCGCCGGAACCAGCCACTTCAGCGAGGTGCCGCCGCCAAACCAGGCGACCGTGCGCTCCCGGGCGTAACGCACGGCCAGCGATAGCCCCATAATCGATAGCGCGGTTCCCAGCGACATGGTCATTACCGCGGCCATTCCCCAGGTGACGATGCCCAGCGCATTCGAAAACATCAGGATCATAATGGCCCCACTGCACGGACGCGCGCCGATCGCCAGAATTACACCCAGACGGGTTTTCCAGTCACCCTGCGCAAGGTCTGCCCCTACGCCGTGATGGCCGCAGCCACAATGTTCATCATGCTGGTGAAGGGGCGTGATGGCGGAGATTGCCATCCTGCGCGGGCGCAGGCTTTTCAGCGCCTGGTAAATGATAAACGCGCCGAATGCGCCAATGAGGACCGCGCTTATCTTCTCGACATACCAGCGGCTGGTACTGATATCCCCGGACGCCAGGTTAAACCCCACCGCCAGAATAAAGACAAACAGAATGGCGCTGACGCCCTGCAGCATACTGCCAAAAAAAGGCACGACCCGGGCAGCCAGTTCGCTCTCTTTATTTGTACTGAGATAGGTAGTGACAATGAATTTGCCGTGCCCCGGCCCGATAGCGTGAAGTACGCCATAGAAGAACGCGCCGGTTAATAGCCATAAGCCACCGCTGTACTGATGGTTATTAAGCTGCAACAGGTACATCACCAGATAACGGTGCAGGGTGATTTGCGTAGCAAGACACCATTGGATGAAAGCCCCCCAGTGTGCGTGCAGAGTGAAGCCCGCAATAAGGAGTAGCAGCGTCATGAGGCCAGCGCCAGGAATGCGCCAGTCTCGGGTGAGGCGTTGTGTGATCATGGATATTGTCTGTCAGGGAAAATATTTGCCAATAGTATAGTTGATTATCCCCCCTCAATCCGTGGGTTCTTATGAAGCTTACGCGTTGTATTGTGGATAAGTCTGTGTGTAAAAGGGTATAAAGCGGGGTTTTGCTGGGGAATACAGCAGTCAGTCATCTTTTTGCAACTTTTCGGTTGCGGTCGCTCGGGAACTCCCTATAATGCGCCTCCATCGACACGGCGGATGTGAATCACTTCACAAACAACCCGGTCGGTTGAAGAGAAAAAATCCTGAAATTCAGGGTTGACTCTGAAAGAGGAAAGCGTAATATACGCCACCTCGCGACAGAGCGCTGAAGCGCGTCGCAACTGCTCTTTAACAAT
>NZ_JALW01000034.1:0-55329 GCF_000710795.1 Enterobacter sp. T1-1
GTGCGCACCCGGTATAAGGTGGTGCCGGGCATGGTCAGCGTACGGGATTACAACTACCGTACCGCCGGGACACCGATGGACGCGACGGTGAGCGTGCGCAGTGACGCGATGACCACCGGAGAGCACTACCGCTACGCAGAGCCTTACCGGGAGGCGGGCGACGATGCTGACCCGGAGCCGGAGACCGAATCCGGCGCCTTTTATGCCCGCATTCACCATGAGCGGGAGCTGAACGCCTCGGCGCGTGTTCATCTGGAGAGTAACGCCGCCGGCCTGCTGCCGGGCCAGGTGCTGGAGCCGCAGGGCGAGGTGATTCGTGCGCTGCAGGAGGGCGTGGTCATCACGGAGGTGAAGTACCATGCCGCCCGCGACACCCGCCTGCACGTCTCCGTTGACGGGATGCCGTACACGGAACGTTACTGCTTCCGCCCGGCAGAAACCGAACGCCCGGAGGTACACGGCACGTTGCCTGCCCGCATCGAGAGCCGGGAGATAAATGACATCTGCGCGCACCTGGATGAACAGGGGCGCTACCGCGTCAGACTGGATTTCGACCGGGACGAGGCAGAGCAGGGATTCGCCTATCTGTGGCTGCGGATGGCGAAGCCGTACAGCGGTGGGACGTACGGCTGGCACATGCCACTGACCGACGGCACCGAAGTGGCCATCGCGTACAGCAACGGCGACATCGACCTGCCGTATATCTCCCACGCCCTGCACGATTCTGAACACCCGGACCACGTCACCCGCGACAACCACACCCGCAACGAGCTGCGCACGCCCGCGAACAATAAGCTGAGGATGGAAGACCGGCGCGGCGAGGAGCATATCAAACTTGCCACGGAGTACGGCAAAACCCAGCTGAACACCGGGCATCTGGTGGATGCGCAGGCGAAACCCCGTGGCAAGGGGTTTGAACTCAGAACCGATGAGTACGGCGTGATTCGCGTCGCAAAAGGGCTGTTTATCACCGCGGACGGGCAGCAGAAGGCGGCGGGTGAAGTGCTGGAGATGGAGACCGCCCTGAAGGAAATCGACGTCTGCCTGCAGCAGCTCCGGCAACTGGAGAAGGCGGCGGAGCAGGCGCAGGCGCTGAAGGCGGACATTGACAGCCAGATACGGATGTTTGAAAAGCGCCTGAAGCCGCTGAACGAAACCCTGCTGTTCTCCGCCCCGGAAGGGGTAGCCGTAACCAGCGGTGAGCATATGCAGATGACCGCCGCGAAGAACGTCGCCATCAACGCCGGAGGTGATATCAGCACCGGCGTCACGGGCAACATGACGGCGCTGGCGGGAGAAAAGCTCGGGCTGTTCGCCAGAACGGGCCAGCTGAGCCTGAAGGCCAGCGAAGGCGAGGTGGAGGTACAGGCGCAGAACGGGAAGATGGCGCTGTTTGCAGAGAAGAAGCTGACGATGAGCTCGGCGAGTGACATCTCGTTTGCCGGAAAAAAACGCATCACGCTGACTGGCGGCGGGAGCTACCTGCGGCTGGAGGCGGGGAAAATCGAGTACGGCACCCTGGGGACGTACCTGCGGCGGACGAAGCGGACGATGGCGGCGGGTGCGGCCTCAGTACCGGTTAAATCCATGACAGGGGGCGGTATATGCCTCAGTTGCCTGATGAAGGCGGTAATGAATGGTGACACCTTTGTCATAAGGGGCGAGTCATGAACAGCATCAGCTTCAGTCTCACCGCGCAGCATCTGATCCACTCAACAAAAGTGACATTACTTGCCTTGGTGGACGGCCTGCAATATGAGCGGTATTTCGGTGAGGAACTGTCAGTTCAACAACCTGCCGCCATCCCCCTGTTCGATACCTGTCCGGATTCGCGTATTGCTTTTGCGGGACCGTGGATCATTGAGATGAACAGCGTAATGGATTTCAGAGAAAAGCTGTGCGGGCTGGAAGCCGCGCTGCCGTCAGTTTCCTGGATGGTATCTTCTTCCACGCTTACCGAGCTGGTTGCGCATTTCAGAAAATATATGAACGTCGAGCTGCCGGACGGCCGGGCAGCGTTGCTGCGTTTTCAGGATCCACGCGTTCAGGTGCGTCTTGGCGCAACGCTGGACGATCTGCAACACCGTGACCTGACCGGTTTACTGCAGGAGTGGCTGACTACGGTGGACGGAAAAGTCTGGTCATTCAGGCAAAGGGGGTTCATATGCTGAAGCTGTCTGAAGAGCAGTGTGCAGGTGTGCACAAAATGGAAGATGAAGATTTTGTTCGCGATACTGCGCAAAGACTGAAAAGGAAATTTCCGGGGATTAACGAACCGGATGACACGTTCCATGTTCGCCTGAGAAATGCACTGGATTATGCCAATACCCTGCCGCTGAAAGAAAAGAATGTGAAGCGAGATTTTTTGTTCCTGGAAGCGTTCTGGCCAGGTTTTTATCTGAAGCCCGAAGTGGATAAATGGCTGAGAACCCCAAACGGCTATTCAGTGGAACAGCGGGTTGAAGATTATATGCATGTGATGATTAACAGGGAAAGGAGGGGGCTCTGATGGTGATGATCCCACCGGTAGTGATCGGAGGAACGGGCGGTGCGGCTGCCGGAAGTGTCGGTATGGCAGGAAGTACAGGCGGCGCGTCAACATTTCCCGGCGCAGGAAGCCATGGAGGCTGGGAAGATGAGGATATGTCTTATCCTGGTTCAGGAAGTGCGCAGTCCCGGAGCCAGGGAGGATTTGATTACCAGGGAAAAACCTATGATCCGATACTGAATGATCCGATGGCCGTCAGCGCGGAGACGCACGGTGATTTCTGGGAGGACGACATGGACTACTCAGAAACGGTAAGTTATGAGGGCGTCGAGACCAGAGCCGGCGCACAGGCGAAGACGGATGAAAATACCTGTGAAAACTGCCCGCCGGAAGGGAAAGTGATGCCGATGGTGAGGCGCTGTTCGCGATGGAGTATGGTTACAATCAGCTACCAGACAAGAATATGTGGCACGTTTTATAATCCGGAAACCAAGCACATACAGGAATTTAAATACTGCGGCGTATCATTTGACGGCTGGAAAGATAAGCTGTGTCAGTTCTGGGAGGCGAAGGCGCGGTATGATCAGTTTTTCAGAGCTGATGGATCGAAAAAACCTTGGTGGACAGGTAACCAAAGCGCAATCAATCAGGCATCCCGTCATCAAGCGGTTGCAACCGTGAATCAGCCGTTAAAAATTGTCTGGATATTTATGCAACCTGTAAGTCATGAATATTTCAGAAAGATCTTCATTGATTACAAAGATATTATTACGAGGTGGCAACCATGAGTGAACTTTTTAATGTTTCAATAAATATACATTCTTTGAAAGAAAGTAATATTGAAATAAGAGACTGTTTTAATGAGTTATATAGGAGTGCCAAACTTGTTAAAAAACTTACTCGACGTGAACATACTTGGTACTTAACTGGTTATTCAAAAAAAGAAGCTTTCAAATATGCAGTGTTTAATGGCGATGAACCGAGCCAGAATGCAATAGATATTTTTGAGCGGCATTATAAAAAAAATAGCCCATTAATTAATGAGTCTATATGGAATGGTCAAGCTGACGGGATTGCTTGCTCAATATCACATTTCATGAAGTTTATAGACAATCCTAAAAAATCAAATATTATTATAGATATAGATCAGCAGGTTTCTCATACATCTGATATGATTGATTCATTGTCATTATTAGCCAAAGGAGAGAGCAGAAGGTGGATAAAAGTTGATTCGAAAGGTTATTGGCGAAAAGATCGCAATGTTTTCCCTGATCGGGTATATGTAGGATGGATGCTATATATTCCTCATTTGGTCTTGCCTGAGTTAATTCCAGAGGCGGCAAAAATTGTGCCAGTTATAGAAAATGAGCATCAAAAAGGAACAATAATTGTTTCAACGGAAGAAATATTTGATGGGAATAATAAAGAACACATTGGCAAAGCCAACGACATTGAAATAAGACTCTTGGATCTTGGACTTCTACCGTTGATGACAGAACTTTGATTTTATTATCCTGTAGATATTCGATGGGAGTAATAAAGAACATATCGGCAAAGCTAACGATATAGAAATAAAACTTCTGGATCTAGGTCTGTTGCCATTAATGACAGAACTTTAATTTTATCCACCACGTGAAATGATTATGTCATGAAGAGACGGAACGGAATTTATTCAGCGCATACTGTCAGAGACCGGGATTTTCTGGCGCACGGAAATGGACGAGCCGTCCGGGCTGTATGACGGAGCACAGGAGTCGGTGTGGGACGTGCGCACCCGGTATAAGGTGGTGCCGGGCATGGTCAGCGTACGGGATTACAACTACCGTACCGCCGGGACACCGATGGACGCGACGGTGAGCGTGCGCAGTGACGCGATGACCACCGGAGAGCGTTTGAAAAGCGCCTGAAGCCGCTGAACGAAACCCTGCTGTTCTCCGCGCCGGAAGGAATGGCATTCACCAGCGGTGAGCATATGCAGATGACCGCCGCGAAGAATGTTGCCATTAACGCCGGAGGTGATATCAGCACCGGCGTCACGGGCAACATGACGGCGCTGGCGGGAGAAAAGCTCGGGCTGTTCGCCAGAACGGGCCAGCTGAGCCTGAAAGCCAGCGAAGGCCCGGTGGAGATGCAGGCGCAGAACGGGAAAATGGCGCTGTTTGCAGAGAAGACGCTGACGATGAGCTCGGCGAGTGACATCTCGTTTGCCGGAAAAAAACGCATCACGCTGATTGGCGGCGGGAGCTACCTGCGGCTGGAGGCGGGGAAGATTGAGTACGGCACCCTGGGGACGTACCTGCGGCGGATGAAAAGGACGATGGCAGCGGGTAGTATTTCACTGGAACAAGACCAGACTAAATTGCCCGCACCATTACTGGATTTGTCATGTGGACCAAACGTCGCCTGTTTCAGGATTTCAGATGCATTAACAGGGGCTGAAGATATGGAATTTGCTTATCAGGTTAAAACACCCACAGGGATGTTGCAGGGAAGAACTGATTCAGCCCTGACGCACATAGTGAATTCGGACACTCAAGAAAACGTGGTCCTGGACTATGTTTTCCAGATTAGAGCGGGGACAAGGTAATGGCTGTTTCATCGACAACCACGACAAAAGAACGGGAACAGCAGGAAAAGAAAGTCAGTGTGGAGTTCTTCCATATTGATATGATCCCTGATGCGATGAGAAATATGGGGTGGGAGATGGCTCCTAAGTTAATGGAGCATTGGTTTAGTATTTCTCCTGCGTACTCGTTTGATAAAGAGTCCAAAACTGCACTACTAAAATGCGATGCACGAAATATTCCTCATTAAAAGATCAGTGACAATATCGTAAAGATGGCATGGGCAAATCAGTACCCCCAAGTTAGAGATGGTATCGAGAAGTTAAAGGCTACATGGAACACCCAAAATGCCAGGAAGGAATTAAGAAAACACATTGCCAATATGAATATTTCAGAAGGAGAAAGTGCTGCAATTGGCTTTTCAGATGATGTTAAAGAGCTTGATGCAATAGCTCAGGTCAATTACTTGATAATTGGAAATAAGCTTGACACAATTAACGATTGGTATGGCGCGATAGGTAATGGTAATCTGAAGGTATGTGTTCGAGGGTACATGAGCCTGCTTGAAGGTAAGTACCGCGTGGCAATTAAATCTTTAGGTTTTTATATTAAAGATACATATGATTTCCTGGATGATGATAAATTCGGGATCGACCTGCCTGAGTCGCTTGGAGTTTGGGGGAAAGAAAGGATCTTAAATAAAGCAGAAACAATTTCGTATATGTCATCATATGGTGCTGGTACATTTGGTCTTTTAGTTAAAATGTTTTCTGGTTTTGTCCCTGTGTTTAACTCTGATTTCAGGAAATGGCAAAGAAAACACAATGCTGGCGGTGACTATATAGTGTTTTCAGACATAATGTAAGTTCCCCCTTTAGAAAAAGATTACTTGGTGACAATATGATAAAGAATAAGTATCTAAAAATATCTTTATGGATTCTGATTCTGATCTTGTGGATGATTCTATCGCCTACAGCTTTCTTTGGGCGTTTTAATCAGGCAAGCGAGCAAATAAGTGCGGATGGTGAATATAAGGTTGTGGCTCATTATGTTTTGCCTACAACGCCTATATCATTGTTTCAATGGATGTTTAATGGTGATGTTTTTTTGGTACTATATGATAATCATAATAACTATTTAGGACAAAGTTCACCTTTTGGATTTACGAATCAATCCAATATTTTTAGTAACGATATGTTTTTCCCTGATGAAGTTGATGGTAACGAAAAGTCATTTTCTATTAATGGTGTTAATGAATTCACTGAAGGTTATACAATACCGATAGAACACAAAAAATGGTGGAGTGTATTTTATTCTATTTTTTATTAAAAAATTCGATGATATGACCAAATATCTCCCATGCCCTGCACGATGCTGAACATGCCGAGATTGTCAACCGTGACAACCTCAGGCAGAACATCCTGCGAACCGCGGCATAAAACGAACTGCGGATGGAAGACCGGTGCGGGGAAGAGCATATCGCCCTGACCACGCCTTACGGGGCGGTACAGCTTAATCAGGGGCATATCACCGCTGACGGGCAAAATGACGGCGCTGGCCGGAGAAAAGCTCGGGCTGTTTGCG
The DNA here is from genome assembly GCF_000710795.1 of Enterobacter sp. T1-1. Classification (NCBI taxonomy): domain Bacteria; kingdom Pseudomonadati; phylum Pseudomonadota; class Gammaproteobacteria; order Enterobacterales; family Enterobacteriaceae; genus Enterobacter; species Enterobacter sp. T1-1. The sequence goes on from NZ_JALW01000034.1 coordinate 6,637, forward strand.
AGAACGGGGCAACTGAGCCTGAAGGCCAGCGAAGGCTCGGTGGAGATGCAGGCGCAGAACGGGAACATGAGGCTGTTTGCGGAGAAGAAACTGACCCTGACCTCGGAAAGTGACATCTCATTTGCCGGGAAGATGCGCATCACGCTGATTGGCGGCGGCAACTAATAACTTACCAGTCGTAATAAAAACAATGCCACTACTAGAGGATTTGATAAAAGATGGTTTATATGATGAGCAATTTCGTGTGATAGATGACGAAGTTAAACCAATAGTGAACACACCATATTTTATTCGTAATGAGAGCGGCGAAACATTTAAAGGTTTTACAGATTCTCAAGGGTTATGTAAACGAGTGGTTACTTAAGAAGAACTGGAATAATATTAAAACAAAAAATGTATAGAAGAAGCGAATAATTGAACTTGGTTGTGACATTTAGCCATTCAGTACAATAGGTATGACAAATTATGTGAAAATTATGGATTCAACTTCTCAGGTGAATTATCAGCCTATTGGTAATAAAACAGACACAGTAAATGACTGGTATGGTGCTGTGGGGAATGCTAATTTAAAGGTCTGTATAAGAGGGAATGTCATAAAAACCAATGAGAAGTTATTGGTAAATGTTGATGCTTTAGGGTTTTATCTTAAGGATACTTATGATTTTCTTGATGATAATAAATTTGGTATTGATATACCTGAGTGTTTGGGGGGGGAGAGCAGGATACTTGATAAGATTGAAACTGCTTCCTATATGACATCGTATACATCAGGCGTATTTGGTGTTTTAGCACGGCAATATTCTGGTTTCGTACCTATATTTAATTCTGATTTCAGAAAGTGGCAAAAAATCATGGAAAGGGTGGGGGTTATATTGTTTTTTTAGATATATTATGGATCTCCCCGTTGGATAAAGATAGGCTTCTGAAAATAAAGAAAGCACAATAAAGCATGTGATTTGTGCTTCGCTACAGGACTTAACGGATTATCATGAATTATAAATATCTATCTCTATATGAAACGCTTACTGGTAATTTTACAGGAGATCTTCCCGTGGTTCAGGTAAGTGAAGAAGACCAGGTCATTTTATCTGTACTGGACAATATTCAGCGTATCCTCAATTCAAGAGCCGAAGCCATTTCACATTTGCCTGACTACGGTTTGCCTGATATGACAAAAATCCTTCAGGGCATGCCCGGAACCGCACATCAACTAACAGCGACTTTATCGAATGTCTTATTAAAATACGAACCCCGGTTGCAGTCGATGAGTGTGACTTTACTGGAGCAGCATGTTCCTGGTGAACTGAGATACACCATAGATGCGGAACTGAAAGGTGTCGGACTGGTTCGCTATGGTACCGAGTTTATGCCAGAGGGCAAGGTTCTGCTCCGTCATCTGAAGCAGCAAAACTATCTTGATAAACGTTCCTGTTTTTGAATTTCTGTGACCTGGCAAGGACAGTATGATGAATCCGGTAAACACCCACCAACTCAAAACCGGCGGCGACCCGCGTACGCTTGCGGATTACGCCGCCCTGCGTGACGAAATGAACAAACTGACCCATCCGGCGCGACCGGACATCAACTGGCCGCAGGCGGAAAAGCTCTGTCTGTCGCTGTTTGAGCACAATGGGGTGGAACTGCAGACTGCGGCCTGGTATACGCTCGTCCGAACGCATCTGGCCGGTCTGTACGGCATGAACGAAGGACTGGCAATACTGGACGCGCTCCTCTCCCGCCAGTGGGGCAATATCTGGCCGCAGCTTGTACATGCGCGTATGGAAATTCTCAGCGCGCTAAGCAGACGGTTACAACAGATGATGCGCACCCTCACGCTGACCTGTACCGACCTCAGCCAGTTGTACCAGACAGAAGAGCACCTGAACGCACTGGGCGACATATTGCAGCGTCTTGAACTGAGGCATGCCAGCCAGCTTGATGCCCTGCGTACCCTGGTCCATAACGCGGCGGTACGGCTGGAAAACAGCGACGGCAGGCAGGAGGCGGGCGGTGCTGTTCTCCCGGCCAGCTTTACGACCCCGGCAGAACACGTCAGGTGGGTCTATGTTGCGCAGCCGGAGCCGCTGCCGGACAGGCAGGTGATGACCGCGCCGCCTCCGGTGAAGCCCTGGAAGCCATTTGTCGCCGGAATGGCGACCATGCTGGTGATTGCCAGCTCGGTGGCATGGGGATGGCAGACGATGCATACACCAGATCCGGCTCAAACACAGCTCGATGCCACTCTGGCGCCTTTACCTGACGAATTATCCAAAGCGCAGTTGCAGGCGCTGCGACAAGCGTCACTATCACCCGTGGCAGGGCTTAGCAAGACGCAAAATCGGCTCGCACAGCTTAGGGAACTGAAACCTGACTGGGCATGGCGCTACGGCGATAGCCTGGTGCAGCAGGCGCTGATCCTTTGGCCGCAAGAGGCGAAACCGCTGGCGCAACAGTGGCAGCAGCAGGTTAACGTTGCAGCACTTCCGCAACCATATCTGACTGGCTGGCATCAGGGAATGATCCAATTGCAACAACTGGCGAACCGGCTTAACGCACTTGATGAACAGCGGGGTAAGTACATGACGGTCAGCGAGCTGAAATCAGCGGTATTTACCATGATGCAGGCATTTAACAGTGCCGTGCCTGCAGAGGAACAACTGCGACAGCTGGCAGATCTTCCTGAAAACCAGCCGTGGCCTGCCGCGCAGCAGAGCCAGACAGAACAGCATCTGCAGCAGTTGATTGCCCGTTATGCCCTGATGAAACAAAAAACGGCGGAATAGCTACAAAGGGTTCCCTCGTTTTAGAAGGCGAGGAAGTATCCGGGAAGATAAAAATGGCCGGTCAGCGCAGGGGGCGCAGATCCTGGTTTAACCGTGTGAAAATGAACAGAGGCAACAACGTGTCAGCCAGAGAACGTTTCTTTAAAAAAGTGCAACAGAGTAGCAAGAACATAACGTCAGGTAACACCTCAGTTGAGGCTGAAATCGTTGAATTCTGCGAGCGGTTAGAGGGGTTGGTGCAGCAAATCATTGAGTGGTTTGCGGGCACCAGCATTGAAGTCACGTTATCACGTCAGTATCTTCACGATCTGAGCACATTAGGTTATAGCCTGAGCAGCGGAATTTGCCGCTATGAGATAGCGACTATCCTTCTGCAGAATGGCGAGCGTAGTGTCAGTATCGTGCCAGAACAGCTCTTCCGTGCAGGAGAAACGGGTTGTGTAAGAATGCGTGTTGAAGCTCCGGTCTTTCGTGAGGTGTTTTATCTGAGTATGGCGCCGGAAGCGGGCTGGTTTATCCGGCGCGAGTTTCAGAGCATTAAAGAGCGTGCTCTTATGACGGAAGAACGCTTTTTTGTTGCGGTCGATCGTCTGGCTTGAAGAGCGTATGTAAAGAGCAGGTTGCCTTGCTGGCCTATTCCAACAACTTCGCAAATTTCGCCAGCCACTGCGGATGCGCAGGCCAGGCCGGCGCGGTGACCAGGTTACCATCAACGTGAGCCTGATCGATACCGATATCGGCATACTCGCCGCCGCTGAGTCGCACTTCAGGCGCACAGGCCGGGTAGGCGCTACAGGTTCGTCCTTTTAAGATCCCGGCGGCGGCCAGCAACTGTGAGCCATGGCACACGGCCGCAATCGGTTTGTGCGCAGCATCAAATGCCTGCACCAGCTTCAGTATGTCATCATTTAACCGCAGGTATTCAGGCGCTCTGCCGCCAGGGATCAGCAGGGCGTCATAGTCCTGCTCGTTAACGGCGGAAAAATCGGCATTGAGGATAAAACGGTGACCCGGTTTTTCGCTATAGGTCTGAGCACCGTCGAAATCATGGATAGAGGTCATGACATAGTCACCCTTCGCTTTATCCGGGCAGACGGCGTCAACCTGATGACCAATCATCTGTAAGGCCTGAAAAGGGACCATGGTTTCGTAATCTTCGGCGTAATCGCCCACCAGCATCAGGATTTTCTTGCTCATCATTTTCTCACTTTTATGGATAACGACGTTTTAGATATAGCCTGGTGTAGCGCAAATGTCGGAAATAAAAAAGCCCGTCAGAGCACGGGCAAAATAAGCAAGTGATTTAGCAATTCGTTACCAACATAATGGAGGATAACGGCGCATATCTTACGCGCCTGTTGAGTTGGCCGATACCTGATAATTTCGGTAGGTGAAACAACGGATTAAACGTGCGTTACAGCGCGTCGAAAGTGGGGTAAATGCTGTTTTCAATATATTCCGCCACTAACCAGATCTCGCCACTGAAGATAAACCAGAATCCGAAAATAATAAGCATTAAAATAATTATGGCGAGGATTATTTCTGTTCTTCCCATTGCAGACGATACCCACCCATAGTCTTTTTCATCAAGATGGGCATTGTAGCGGGGCTTTATCCGATACACCAGTTTCATGCCGCCAGGACTTTATTACGGCCATCATTCTTGGCGCGATAAAGCGCGTCATCTACCCGTTTAAAGAGATCGTCGATACTCTCATCCTGGTTGTGCCGCGCCACGCCAATGCTGACCGTAAATCGCGGCAGGCCGGGGATCGAGATGCGGGCAACCGCTGCCCGGATCGTTTCGGCGATTTGTAATGCAGTATCGAGAGAGGTACGTGGCAGCAGAATGACAAACTCCTCGCCTCCCCAGCGGAACACGAAATCCTCTTTCCGGCTACAGGCCTCCAGGGTACGTGAAAGTGCGATGAGCACTTCATCCCCCTTCAGATGACCAAAAACGTCGTTGATATTCTTAAAGTTATCGGTATCCACCAGTAGTAAACTGAATTGCTGCTGTAGAGGCAGGTGCGTGAGATTCATTTGCTCAGCGATAATATAGAACTGTCGCCGGTTGAGCAGGCCCGTCATGGCATCCTGTAACGCGGCATGCTCCAGCTCAAGCTCCAGCCTTTTTTGCTCGGTGATGTCATGGATAATGCACAACATCAGTTTATCCCCGTAGATCTCAATTGGTCCGGCATAGGTCTGAACATGGCGGGTTGTTCCATCGGCAAGGCGGTGCACAAAGTTGAGTGGCTTATGCCCACCCGGCAGAGCGGCGATTTCGCTCATCACTGGAATCACATCGCGCCCCAGAGTATTGATCTCCCAGGTATGCTTGCTGCACATCTCCTCGTGCGAGTAGCCATAAAAATTAAGCGCGGCGAGATTGGCATCAACAATTTGGCCGTCGCGAGCAGGGTCGATCAGTAACATCGGGGCGCTGTTTGTCAGAAAAAAGCGAGCATAGAATCCTTGCTTTTTTCGCTGGTAAGTAGCGGAGCGGCTCGCTTTAAGCCCGGTCGGTGCCGGATGTGAAATCCCTTCAAAAACGATAATGTCGCCGTACGGCGCATGGTGGGTCAGCGAAAGACGACAGCTCAACGCGGTTTCATGCCCGTCGCGCCAGACAGTCCAGATCTCGACAATTTCCTGGTCCGTTTTCAACTCAGGGATATACATCGACAGCACGTCTTGCGCATTGGCTGAGAAAGCGCCTTTTCGCAGATCATCCAGCGTTTTATCCCCCATCACCTGAACCGCGGCCGTATTCGCAAAAATAATATGGCCAGAAACGGGGGAGATCAGCCACACGGGAGTTTTAATGACATTCAGCGCATCAAAATAATTTTGCGACATAAGGAATTCCTGTACATCGGCACAATATGCCTGACGATCACGACGGAATCGACTCGCGTGGACTCCTCTGAACCATACTCCAGTTAACCCTGTGTAGCATGATTTTTTTGTGAAACAAAAGCGGATTCCGAATGAATTTTACCAATTGGTATAATCTGTTTCTGTGAATTAATCTGCAGCAGTAGCCACGGGATCTGTTCGGCAGGCAAAGGTCTGGAGAACAGAAAACCCTGCAAATAATCACACCCGAGCTCTGTTAACACCGCTCGTTGCTCTTCTGTTTCGATCCCTTCGGCAACAACATACATCTCCATGGTCCGGGCAATATTAATAATGGTCTCCACCAGCTTGCGGCTTTTCTCATTTTCCAGCATTGACGTCACAAAGCTTTTGTCGATTTTGAGCTCTTTTGCCGGAAGCACGCTGAGCATAAGCAGATTAGAATAACCGGTGCCAAAATCATCAATAGAGACGGTGATCCCGGCCTGGTTGAATGCACTCAGTAATTCGATACTGCGGTCGAGATTTTTAAGGGCAGTGCTCTCCGTGACCTCAAGGATGAGCCGGGAAGGAGAAAGATTATATTTCTGCAACAGAGACGATATGGTCTGAAAGATATCCGGCTGTTCAAACTGAACAGGGGATAAGTTAAAAGACAACGTCCAGTGGGCAAAACCTTGTTCAGTCCAGAAATGCAGCTGACGGCATGCGGCCTCAATCGCCCAGTTACCCACGGGAATAATTAAACCTGTCTGTTCAAGCGAAGGTAAAAACAGATTCGGCAGCAGCACGCCTTGTTCGGGATGTCGCCAGCGAAGAAGCGCTTCAAAGCCGTGGATAGTTCTCTCTTCAGCGTGCCAGGTGGGTTGATACCACAGCTCAAACTGATCGCGCTCAAGCGCCTGCGTGAGTTCCTGCAAAAAACCGGGGTTAGCCGGGATCGCCGTCGACATCTCTGTCCGGTAGACCGCCCAGTCGTTTTTGCCTTGCTTTTTAACGTACTGCATTGCCGCGTCTGCTTTTAGCTTTAACTCATGCAGCGTTTCGCCATCCTGCGGATAACGACTGACGCCTGCGCTGAGCGTTGTACTCAGCGTATGCCCGCATACGGAAAGCGGGCGGCGCACATCGTCGAGCAGCGTTGAGAGGAGGGACTGGAGTTTGTCGTCATCACATTCTGGAACCAGCAGAATAAAAGCATCGCCCCCCAATCTTGCCAGGGTCATCTCACGGGTAAGCCTCGCCGTGATGCGCTGCGCAATGGTGATTAACAACTCATCCCCGACGTTATGTCCCCAGGTGTCATTAACCTGTTTAAAGTGATCAACGTCGAAGAAGATCACGGCAAATTGTTTATTGCTAAGCAACGCGCTGCGCAGGCAATCCTGCATGCGCAGGTCCATCTGGTGGCGATTAGCAAGGCCGGTAAGGGCATCAAACCGTGCCTGTAGTTCAAGCTGACGATTGAGCGCCTGAAGGTTGTCCGTGAGCCGGTTGGTACGCCAGTGGGAATCAATGAGTGAGATAATCAACATCATGCCGAGCAGGCACAGCGTGGTGACCGACACCCCTATCGATAATCCCAGTTCGCTGATACCGCCGGGTAGGGTATGAGCCATATCACTGAACTGAGCGGCCCGCATGCCAGTGTAGTGCATGGCACAGATGGCAGCGCCCAGAACTAAAGCGGCGAGAATGCGATTGATAAAGATCCCTTTTCGCTGATGCCGCAGGTGAAAGGCCAACCAGAGCGCGGCACCGGAGGCCATTACGGCAATTAATATGGATAAACCGATGATGGGGTGATCCCAGATGATGGGGCTGTCCAGCATCAGTGCGGCCATACCGATATAGTGCATTGATACCACGCCTGCGCTCAGAATTAAGGTAGAGATAAGCAGTCTGAAGGGCGAAAGGCGAGCGCCCGTCACGGCAATATTCATTGCCAGCATAGACGCCACCACCGCGACGCCCATTGAGGCGAGGGTTAACCAGAGGTTGTAGCTCATGATCATGGGCATTTTCATCGCTAACATACCAATGAAATGCATCGACCAGATCCCGACGCCCAGCGTAAGCCCTCCGGCAAAACGCCAGAACAGAGCGGCCTTTCTGCTGGAAAGCGGGATTTTCCCGGCACTCTCCAGGGACACAAACGAGGCGATAAAGGCCACAAGATAAGAGATGGCTATTAACACTGGGTCCCACGATACATTGAGCATTATGCAATCCCACGCCAAAGGGGTTACTGATTTCGCCAACCGGGACAGATCTTTATCTGGCTGCGTGCAGGCGAGTTCAAACAATATTAGTTATAGGGTACGTAAAACGGCCCGCACTATTAAAACGCAAAACTGTAAGCAATATAAAATATATTCTCAGTTCTAACTTGTTAAGCACAGCTAAACAAGGGCAGTTAATTGCAACAAAGTCTCTAAAATAGGGTGGTGATTAACCCATTTAGCCGCAGGTGATGGTATCGCTTAAGTTCGTGTCAGACCAGTATCACAGTATCCATGGCACAATATTTCCCACAATACGCTTTTTTTATCTCACTTAAGTTAAATTGCAGGTTGCTAACTGCGAAACGACAAAGCACCGCTATTCGTGAGGACAAACGCCAGTACGAATGCTATAAACCTTAATGCCGACCAAAATATTAAGTTGTGGGAATAATCATGCTAAAAAATATTAGTGTCAGAACCTTCATTGTCTATTTCCTTTTGTCTCTTTTTTTGCTAAACGCAGCTGTCGTCTTTCTATTTACCGGCGCATCGTCACTCTTAATAACGCTCAATGTAATAAATGTGATTGCTCTTTTTTTACTCTGGATTTACATGACCCAATATCTTGTGACACCGATCAATACTGTGAAAAAAAGTATTGAAGAAGTCACGGCAGGGAATCTTGGCGTGACAATCCCCGAGTTTGGCAACAACTGCGCAGGGCGTTTAATTCCCGGGATTAACAGCCTTTCGGGCAATATTGCAACACTGGTCCGGGAAATCAGGGCGTCGTCACAAACCGCCATGACCTTATCGGATCAACTCTCCTCACGCAGCGCGCAGCTATCGGTGAAAACGGAGCAGCAATCGGCTTCGCTGGTGCAAACCGCAGCCAGCATGGAGCAGATGGCTGCGAGCACCAAAAACAATGCTGATAACACCCGACTCGCCAGTGAACAGGCCAATCAGGCAACGCTTCAGGCACGTAAGGGGGGCGAGCTGATGGGGCAGGTTGCTCACAATATGCAATCGATCACCGAATGCGCACAGCAAATGACGGAAATCATCTCGATGATCGACGGCATTGCCTTCCAGACCAATATCCTTGCGCTTAACGCGGCCGTTGAGGCGGCAAGGGCGGGAGACCACGGAAAAGGCTTCTCTGTGGTCGCGGAGGAGGTACGAAATCTGGCACACCGCAGCGCGGAAGCGGCGAAGAACATCAAAACGCTGATTGAAGTCACCAGCAATAACGTTACACAGGGCGTGACGGTAGTGTCAGAAGCGGAAAAAAACATGCGTGAGATTGTGGCCGGATCCGGCAATGTCAGCCGTCTGATGGATGAAATTTCCAGTTCCACATCCGAGCAGGAGAAGGGAATTTCACAGATTACGCTGGCATTATCAGAGCTGGAAAGGGTTACGCAAAGCAATGTGGCGATGGCGGAGGAACTTAACGGATCCTCCGACGTGCTGCGCAATCAGGTTATCGAACTGCAGTCACGGACACGCAATTTCCGGCTCGACGGGGGATACGCGGCTGATAGTTCGTTGTCTTCACCGGTTGTTCCACTGGCGTTCCCGCAGCGACAAGGACATTCCGCCTGAAGGGACACCGCCGTTATCCGTACAATTCCCGAGCGATTTCAGCGCCATGCGGAACATAGTGGTTGCGTAACCTCTGCCGAAAGCTAGACTGACAACGAAAAGCTAAAAGGTGGAGGCGTTGTGGAGAGCATAAAAGGGTCTGAACTGAACGTTCCTGACGCAGTGTTTGCGTGGGTGTTTGACGGTAAAGGCGGTGCCCGGCCGCTGGAAGACAACGACGTGATCGATCACGCGCATCCCTGCTGGTTACACCTGAACTATACCCATCCGGACAGCGCTGAATGGCTGGCATCCACCCCTTTACTGCCAAACAACGTGCGTGATGCGCTGGCAGGGGAAAGCCTGCGGCCACGCGTGAGCCGGATGGGTGACGGTACGTTGATCACGCTTCGCTGTATTAACGGCAGCACGGATGAACGTCCCGATCAGCTGGTGGCGATGCGCGTCTATATGGATGATGGGCTTATCGTTTCCACTCGCCAGCGTAAAGTGCTGGCGCTGGATGACGTGGTAAACGATCTGAAAGAGGGCACCGGGCCGACCGACTGCGGCAGCTGGCTGGTGGATGTCTGCGATGCGCTTACCGATCACGCGAGCGAGTTTATCGAAGAGTTGCACGATAAAATTATCGATCTGGAAGATAACCTGCTCGATCAGCAGATACCGCCACGCGGTTTCCTGGCGTTACTGCGCAAGCAACTGATTGTGATGCGTCGCTACATGACGCCACAACGTGATGTATATGCCCGTCTGGCCAGCGAGCGTCTCAGCTGGATGAATGATGACCAGCGCCGTAGAATGCAGGACATTGCTGACAGGCTGGGGCGCGGGCTGGATGAAATTGATTCCTGTATTGCCAGAACCGCAGTAATGGCCGATGAGATAGCACAGGTGATGCAGGAGTCGCTGGCCAGAAGAACCTACACGATGTCGCTGATGGCAATGGTCTTTTTACCCAGTACCTTTCTGACCGGTCTGTTTGGCGTAAACCTGGGCGGCATTCCCGGCGGTGCTTATCGCTACGGCTTTACCGCGTTTTGCGTCATGTTAGCTGCTTTGATTGGCGGTGTTGCATGGTGGTTGCATCGTAGTAAATGGTTGTAAATTTACGCTTTTTCCACCTTTTTCGCGGATCAAAACGCTCTTTTAATTGAGCAAAGTCAATAAACAGAAACCGCGTAAGGTGCATTATTACTCCCGCAGGTGAATGCAACGTCAAGCGATGGGCGTTGCGCTCCATATTGTCTTACTTCCTTTTTTGAATTACTGCATAGCACAATTGATTCGTACGACGCCGACTTTAATAGTCGGCTTTTTTTTGCCTCCCGTTTCTCAGGGTCTACCCTAAAAGGGTCAATCCAAAAAACTGGAGGGAAAGATGAACCATCTACTCGCGCTGCAACGGCTGCATTCACGGCAGTCCGATCCGGTCCCGACCGACCCAACGCCCATGCCCGATCCCATTCCGCGTCCGCAGCCTATGCCCGACCCGCCGCCCGATGAAGAACCGATTAAATTGTCGCATCGAACCCCGAGATCTGCGAGGATACGCGCCATCTGACCGCAAAGATGACCACGAGAGACTATTGTGACCGCTTTTTCTACCCTGAATGTTCTGCCTGCCGCCCAACTCGATAACCTCAACGAGTTGGGATACCTCACGATGACGCCTGTTCAGGCGGCCGCATTACCCGCCATTCTTGAGGGGCGCGATGTTCGCGTACAGGCAAAAACCGGCAGTGGGAAAACGGCAGCGTTCGGTCTTGGACTGTTACAGCATATAGATGCCACCCTGTTCCAGACCCAGTCTCTGGTTCTGTGCCCGACCCGCGAACTGGCTGACCAGGTCGCGGGTGAGTTGCGTCGTCTGGCGCGCTTCCTGCCCAACACCAAGATCTTAACCCTCTGCGGCGGACAGCCGTTCGGGGCGCAGCGTGATTCGCTCCAGCATGCGCCTCATATTATTGTCGCGACACCTGGCCGTCTGCTGGATCATCTGCAAAAAGGCACCGTTTCACTGGATGCCCTGCAAACGCTGGTGATGGATGAAGCGGACCGTATGCTGGACATGGGCTTCAGCGACGCGATCGACGAAGTGATCCGCTTCGCGCCGGAAGATCGTCAGACATTGTTATTCTCTGCGACCTGGCCTGACGCTATCGCTGCAATCAGCGGTCGTGTACAAAAAAATCCGCTGACAATTGAAATCGACAGCGTGGATGCGCTGCCTGCCATCGAGCAGCAGTTCTTTGAAACCTCGCAGCAGGGCAAAATCCCGCTTCTGCAGAAAGTGCTGAGCCAGCACCAGCCCGCCTCCTGCGTGGTGTTTTGTAATACCAAAAAAGATTGCCAGGCGGTGTGTGATGCCCTGAATGCCGCCGGGCAAAGCGCGCTGTCATTGCATGGCGATCTGGAACAGCGCGATCGTGACCAGACGCTGGTTCGCTTCGCGAACGGCAGCGCCCGTGTGCTGGTTGCAACCGATGTCGCCGCACGCGGGCTGGACATTAAATCGCTGGAGCTGGTTGTTAACTACGAGCTGGCCTGGGATCCAGAAGTACACGTTCACCGCATTGGGCGTACCGCACGTGCCGGAAACAGCGGGCTGGCCATTAGCTTCTGCGCGCCGGAAGAGGCGCAGCGTGCCAATATCTTGTCTGAAATGCTGCAGATAAAGCTTAACTGGGTGAACACCCCGGGGAACGTTCGCGTTGTGCCACTCGAAGCCGAAATGGCAACGCTGTGCATTGATGGCGGCAAAAAAGCCAAGATGCGTCCAGGCGACGTATTAGGCGCGCTGACAGGGGACATGGGAATGGATGGCGCCGATATCGGCAAGATTACCGTTCATCCAGCACACGTATATGTGGCAATCCGCCAGGCGGTTGCGCATAAGGCATGGAAGCAGCTGCAAAACGGGAAAATTAAAGGCAAAACCTGCCGGGTCAGATTGCTGAAATAAGCGGCAGAAAAAACGCGTCTCAGACGGACTCTGAGACGCGACAGGATTATTTCACTTCAAGTACGTTCAGGCGCAGCTCGTCAAACTGATTATCATCCTCTTCCGGCTGCCAGCCGGCAGGCTGCATGGGGATCTCTTCCCGGTCAAACGCCAGATCGCCGCCATTCACCACTTCTGAATCATGGTTGATGCCTTTGAAGTCGAACAGCTCAACATCCGCAAGGTGAGAAGGCACCACGTTCTGCATTGCGCTGAACATGGTTTCGATGCGCCCTGGATAACGTTTATCCCAGTCACGCAGCATGTCACCAATGACCTGGCGCTGCAGGTTCGGCTGAGAGCCACACAGGTTGCATGGGATAATCGGGAAAGCTTTCGCCTGGGAGAAGCGTTCAATGTCCTTCTCGCGGCAATAGGCGAGAGGGCGGATGACAATGTGTTTGCCGTCATCGCTCATCAGCTTAGGCGGCATGCCTTTCATCTTCCCGCCGTAGAACATGTTCAGGAACAGCGTTTGCAGGATATCGTCGCGGTGATGACCCAGCGCAATTTTGGTTGCGCCCAGCTCCGTCGCAGTCCGGTACAGAATGCCACGACGCAGACGAGAGCAGAGAGAGCAGGTGGTTTTGCCCTCCGGGATCTTCTCTTTTACGATACCGTAGGTGTTTTCTTCGACGATTTTGTACTCAACGCCCAGCTTATCGAGATATTCCGGCAGGATATGCTCAGGGAAACCCGGCTGTTTCTGGTCAAGGTTTACGGCCACCAGGGAGAATTTCACCGGCGCGCTCTGCTGAAGATTACGCAGGATCTCAAGCATGGTGTAGCTGTCTTTACCCCCTGACAGGCAAACCATGATGCGGTCGCCTTCTTCAATCATATTGAAGTCTGCAATGGCTTCGCCCACATTACGGCGCAGCCGCTTCTGCAGCTTGTTGAGGTTGTATTGTTCTTTCTTTGTATTTGATTGATTGTCTTGCATTTATTGCTACCTTCGGAGCCAGCAGGGGCAAAAGTTTTCAGCGTGCCGGCTAATCGTTAAGCATCAGCACCTGTTGCCATTCATTTTCCACGCATTCTATGCCGCAACTGTCTGGCTATGAAAGATGGGTTAACGCCGGCAGTCAATGCCAGCGGGCAAAAGTATGTCGCGTATGGTACGGATTCCGGCGGCGAATACCAGCACGTTTTACAGCGATGAAGGATCTTGTGCCGACTTGCGGTAAAACGTAATCGGCTTTCTGTTCGCCATCAGCGAGACGTGGTCGTTAAAACAGATAACATATGGCGGGTAAGGGCAGGCAAGCTCCGCTCAGTAAAATGGCGGAGCCAGTAAAACGGAAGGACAGATCAGGTGGTTACTTTTCTACAATCTCTTTCACATCCGATTGATGGATCTGATGAATGCTACCATCTGCATCTTTGTATGAAATCAAACCGGTATCTTTATCTCGCTCTGGTTTTCCATGTGTGGTCATCATATGCCCATCTTTGGTCGATATGACATAATCACTTGAGCACCCTGTTATTGCTAACGCGACACCTAATGCCAAAAATGCAAAAATACCACCCTTCATATTAACCTCTAATTAACTTTATAGTTACAATCGTTTTAATACAGCATTATTTAACAACAGTGAATTGCAACGCTTCGTCAACGAAAGGGAATTTCCATTTTAAGCAAAAAAGAGCAATAAACGGCCACAGCGTACCCGTATATGTGGCGTTTAATCTTGTGCTTCTTTTTGAAATCCGTCTTTTTTTAGATGTAATCCTTTATGACTATTTCACGTTGCTCTTCATTCGCATCAGTATTGATTTAACTTGTATCGCTGCTTATTATCTTGCGTTTTAGCGTATGGGAATGTGAAGCTCGCATGCGACTTTACTGGCGTGCTGGCGCCCCGGATTAGACAATCACTGGCGAACGATTCCCTTAAGATGATATCCCACTGGAAGGGTTGAAAGTGTTTAAGTTAAGTACTTTTGGTTTTATGATTTTATTGTGCTCAGGGTGTAGTTCTGATGTGGTTATCACTCCTGCGGAAAAACCGGTTTATAAGCCAATGCCTGATATAACGCAATCTGTAACACCGTCTCAGCAACGGGCGATCATGGCTGGGGAACGTCCCGACTGGACAGACAGAGCACCGGTCACCACGACCAGGCGTTATTGATTTCTGCTTATCATCTTCAGGCTGCATAGCGCAGCGATTTCATAAGAAGCAGAGAACAACCCGGGACCTCACGATGGGGTCCTGCATGCTGATACGTAGCTTTAACGTGACCTGCACGAATAGCCACTTAAACTGCACTGTGTTGAGAGTCTATTCATCTTCAAGCTATTAAGCTGTTTTCCCCGTACAAAGCAGGAGGGAAACGGTGATGGCTGTTTTAAAAGTATGTCTTTTAGTTGGGTGCTTCCTGGCGGGTTGTGTCTTGTATCTTCATCTTTTTACGTCAATGAAGGAAGCATGCATAAAAGATACGGCAGGAGAAGTGTTTCACGTGCGTCAGGTTGAAAATGCTACTGATTGTCAGTCTTTTAACTGGAGCACGTATATACAGTGTGGCTATTTTTAGTCGTAAATATAACAAATGATCAACATGCACAAAGCGAAAATTTATATGCGGTAAAAGAAACTGCAATCAGTAAACATTAAGATTTATCTGCTTCTGTTTTATTCATTTCTTTCTGGGGTGGGATATGTTAATAGATGGTTGGATAACAGGGTGAAATGAAGTTAAAAATAAAATAAGCATAATGAACATGACAGAGCAAAAAAATATTTTTCGCGAGTGGTTAGATATTCGTTGAAGTAACACAACATACCCTTAATACCGTTGTGCAGTGGTTCCTTTAAAACTGTACGTTATGCTCAACGGCTCTCATTATTAAGGCTCCCGTATGCAAACTGACAAAGACCTTTCCACCTGGCTCACGTTTCGCCGTCTTTGGCCTATAATATCGCCTTTTAAGAAAGGGCTATTGGTTGCGGCATTAGCATTAATGATAAATGCCGCCTGCGATCCTTTTATGCTGTCTTTGCTAAAGCCGTTAATGGATGATGGCGTGGGCAAAATGGACCGCTCTGTCATGTTATGGATGCCGGTTGTGGTTATCGGATTGATGACGCTACGCGGTATTACCAGCTTCATCTCCAGCTATTGCGTTTCCTGGGTCTCGGGCAAAGTGGTGATGGATGTGCGCCGGAAATTGTTCCGCCATTTGATGGGTATGCCTGTGTCGTTTTTTGACAAACAGTCAACCGGGACGTTGCTGTCACGTATTACCTATGATTCCGAACAGGTCGCATCTTCGTCATCAGGTACGCTGATAACGGTCATCCGTGAGGGCGCGTCAATCATCGGCTTGTTCGCAATGATGTTCTACTATAGCTGGCAGCTCTCAATCATCCTGATTGTACTGGCACCTGTTATATCCGTGACTATCCGTATGGTGTCCAAACGCTTTCGCACTATCAGTAAAAGCATGCAGAATACGATGGGGCAGGTCACGGCGAGTGCTGAGCAGATGCTTAAAGGCCATAAAGAAGTATTGATTTTCGGCGGTCAGGACGTTGAAACAAAACGCTTTGATAAGGTCAGCAATAAGATGCGTTTGCAGGGAATGAAAATGATGTCCGCATCGTCAATCTCCGATCCTGTTATTCAGCTTATTGCTTCCCTGGCACTTGCGTTTGTTCTTTATGCTGCCAGCTTCCCGAGTGTTATGGCGACCCTGACGGCGGGAACGATTAGCGTCGTTTTCACATCGATGATTGCATTGATGCGGCCTCTTAAATCCCTGACCAATGTGAACGCACAGTTCCAGCGCGGGATGGCCGCTTGCCAGACGCTGTTCACTATTCTTGATTCCGAACAGGAAAAAGATGAAGGTAAGCGTGTACTTGAACGCGCAAAAGCGGACGTGGCGTTTCGCAATGTGACGTTTACCTATCCGGGACGTGAGGCCCCAGCGCTACGCAATATCACCCTGAACATACCTGCCGGTAAGACCGTAGCCCTTGTCGGACGTTCCGGCTCGGGTAAATCAACCATCGCCAGCCTGATGACGCGATTTTATGATATTGATGAAGGTGAAATTCTGCTGGACGGCCACGACCTGCGAGAATATACCCTTCAGTCGCTTCGTAACCAGGTGGCGCTGGTGTCGCAAAATGTCCATCTGTTCAACGACACGGTTGCCAACAACATCGCCTACGGTCGTACGGAGCAGTACACCCGTGACCAGATCGAGAATGCCGCGCGTATGGCAAATGCGATGGACTTTATCAACAAGATGGATAACGGTCTTGATACCATCATCGGTGAAAACGGGGTACTGCTTTCTGGTGGGCAACGGCAACGTATCGCTATTGCACGCGCACTGTTGCGGGACAGTCCAATACTCATCCTTGATGAAGCAACGTCAGCCCTGGATACGGAATCGGAACGCGCTATACAGTCTGCGCTCGAGGAACTGCAAAAGAACCGTACGTCACTGGTGATTGCGCATCGTCTGTCGACTATCGAAAAAGCTGACGAAATCATTGTTGTTGAAGATGGCGTTATCGTTGAACGCGGAAGCCATGCGGAATTGCTGACTCACAATGGGGTGTACGCACAGCTTCACAAAATGCAATTCGGTGCGTCAAACAGTTAAGTCACATTCACGCTTTTTACCCCGCTTGCAAAAGCGGGGTATCCCGTAATGTCACCCAAACCTGATTTTTGGTTTTGTTGTTCGCTAATGAGCATCATTACTGCCAATAGTAGTAGGCCAAATCCTGGTGGGTTGCTGTTTTTTGTCCGTTCTGAATAATACGTGCAACAACACGGACGACAGCATCTCATGAAAATAAAATGTATTACGCTGGCAGCGCTGATGTTTTATTCAGCGCCTGGCTGGTCGACGTTTCAGGAGCGGGAATATAATACCTGGTATATAAAAAATGCCGTTCTTTATGACATGACGCAGACGTCGGAAGGTTTTCCGGTAATGGTGAGCGTATCTCAGCCCGGGAAAAAATCCGCTAATCTGGTGGTTTCATACATCACCGAAGGGCAATGCGGAAAAAATACGCTGCCGCTTAATGTGAATGGTAAAGTGCTGCCCGCCAGCTATTACTGTGTTCAGGTTGGGTCGAACAGAATTGAACATTTTTCAGTGGTCGATGCAACCAGCGTCAATGCCCTGGTGGCGCATCTGAATTCAGATTTCACCCTTCTCCTGCAAAACGATATCAAGATTTGGGCCGCAAATATCAAATCGCCGAAATACGGTCTGACACCGCGTTTTTAAAATCCTGCTACGCTTGTTTGTGGTATCAGGAGCATGAACATGAAGAACAAAGATGAACAAACCGGGTTAGTTGGGCTGGCGATTGGTGCTGCCGTTATCGGGCTTGTTTCGGCACAGAAACCGATCGATCGTAACAGCATTGTTGATGAACTGCTAAGACTCGGCAGGCAAAAGGGTGACGGCGTAGAGGATGAGGTGTTCGTCAAGGCCGCTGAGCTGGTAAGAAAAGGGGTGTAAACGATGGCAGAAATCCGTCATGCCCAATGCCATTGTGGTGCAGTGGCATTTACCGTTGCGTTAACCGATGGGTTAAATACCGCCCGTCGCTGTAGCTGTTCTTTTTGTCGGATGAGAGGAGCGGTTGTGGTCTCTGCACCGTTAACCGGTATTACCGTCATCAAAGGCGAGGATAAACTTACGGAGTACCGCTTTAATACCGGTACAGCCCGGCATTTCTTCTGCTCGGTCTGCGGGATTTATACCTTCCATCAGCGGCGTTCAAATCCCAATGAATACGGTGTAAATGTCGCCTGTTTTGAAAATGTCTCTCCGTTCGATTTCCCGGAAGTGACGGTGATGGATGGGGTTAACCATCCTGCGGATGGCGAAAGTGGAGTCTTTGGCTATCTCTCTTTTCGCAAACGCGCGCCAACACAAGCATCCTAGCCGCCTGGCCACATTGTGCTAACGCTGGCTATAGTGGGAAGTGGGTATCTTAAAGAGGAGACATTATGCTTAGTGTTGAAAAAGACGACCCACGTGAGGCGCCTGAATCAGGGGATAAAAAGCCTCAGCCCGTGAAAAAATAGCATTCACGAAGGGTATCACGGCCACCGGCACTGCTGGTGGCTTTTTGTTTTCAAAGGCTCACTGTTAATGCCTGTCGAGATGATTTAAGAGCGTGCCGAGGTGCCCAACAATATCGCGGAAATCGAAAATTAACGCCATCCACAAACACGCTAAAAGAGCCAGTAGGGCAAGGGATACACGACCAAACAACACAGTTATCCTTAATGATGAGGGGGATATCTGCGCAGTCTAACCCGCAGTCTTTCAACTTATCCTCAACAATCTCGCGATAGCGTGCTGTTGTGCGACTAACCTCAAAAAAGGTGAGCCCGCATGATGCTGCGGGCTCTGATCATCAGAACTGGTAAACCAGGCCTAATGCAACGACATCATCGGTACCGATACCGTTGTTTTTGTAGAAGCTGTCATCTTCATCCAGCAGGTTGATTTTATAATCCACATAGGTGGACATGTTTTTGTTGAAGTAATAGGTTGCGCCTACGTCGGCATATTTAACCAGGTCTTGATCGCCCTGACCGTTGCCCAGGTCTTTAGCTTTCGACTGCAGGTAGGAAATTGCCGGACGCAGACCAAAATCGAACTGGTATTGTGCGGTTACTTCGAAGTTCTGGGTTTTATTCGCCACGGCGCTTTCGTTGTCGCCGTAAGGGGTCATATTGCGGGTTTCAGAATACATGGCCGCCAGATAGATATTGTTGGCGTCATATTTCAGACCCGCGGTCCAGGCATCCGCTTTATCCCCGCCCGCGGTGGTATTTCTCACCTGATCGTTGGTACGGTCAGAAGAGGTATAGGCCGCCCCCGCTGAAATTCCCATACCGAAATCATAGGTGGTAGAAATACCGAAGCCGTCACCGTTCTCATGACGCGTGTCGCGACCATTATTGGTCCCTTCCTGGTTATTGCTGGCATCTTCGTTATTACCCTGATACTGCAGAGCAAAGTTCAGACCCGGCACCAGGCCATAGAAATCGGTGTTGCGGTAGGTTGCTACGCCATTGGCACGACCGGTCATAAAGTTATCGGCATAGGTGTAAGAGTCGCCGCCGAACTCTGGCAGCATATCGGTCCAGCCTTCCACGTCATACAGGACACCATAGTTACGGCCGTAGTCAAAGGAACCGTAGTCACCCACTTTCACACCGGCGAAGGCCAGACGTGTCCAGGACTGGTTGTCAGACCCCTCGGTGTTATTTGCCTGAATGTTGTATTCCCATTGTGCGTAGCCGGTCATCATGTCGTTGATCTGGGTTTCGCCCTTGAAACCCAAACGCATATAGGTCTGATCGCCGTCTTTAGATGTGTCATCAGAGAAGTAGTGCAAACCATCTACTTTTCCGTACAGATCTAATTTATTGCCATCCTTATTATAAATCTCTGCTGCATGCGCAGCCCCAGCCATTAACAGAGCCGGAATCATCAGGGCCAGTACTTTTCTTTGCATTATGGTATTCCTTTGCGGTTGTTTTTATTTAATTACCTGTTGAACTTTCCTTTGCGGAGAGTTGTCACATGCTAAATCACTCCGCTGAAAGAGTAATAAATTATAATTGTTACGAAGTGAGTAAAATCTAAAGGGAATTGTTCTGCGGAAATGTTAATTTGTTTGATGAATGTTTTAGTGAAAAACATAATAAATTAAAATTATTAATCATGCGGTAAATCAGGTAATGTCTGCCCCGTTATATGCCTTTAAGATTATTATCCATAATTCCCATGAATATCATTTATTCATTTAACGTGATGCTCAGGGATTATTTGGTCTGGCCCGGTGTGAATACACCGGGCTTTTTTTATGGCATAAAAATGCCCGGACAAGCCGGGCATGGGGATTATTCGCTGGTGGATTTTTCCGCTTTCCCGGCCATTTGCGCCAGGAAGTCGTACCGTTTTTGCAGATCGGCGGCGGCATCTTTCCACAATTGCTCAGCCACCTCTGGCTGTTGCGCATTGAGGCGACGGAAGCGTTGCTCCTGCAGCAGTGTCTCAGCCAGGGCATCTGACGGAGGACGTGAATCGAGCGCCAGCGGCAGCTTGCCTTCCTCTGCCCGGCGAGGATCAAAGCGGTACAGCGGCCAGAAGCCCGTGGCGGTCAACTGACGCATCTGGTCGTGGCTGAGCGCCAGATCGTAACCATGCTCTTCGCAAGGGCTGTAGGCGATGATAAGCGATGGGCCCGGATACGCTTCCGCCTCCTGAATCGCTTTCACCGTCTGGTTAAGCTGCGCGCCGAGCGAGATTTGCGCAACGTACACGTGGCCATACATCATCATGCTGACGCCGAGATCTTTACGCGCCTTGCGTTTCCCATGTTCGCCAAATTTTGTTACCGCTCCTAACGGCGTGGCTTTTGACGCCTGTCCGCCGGTATTGGAATAACACTGGGTATCCAGCACCAGGATGTTCACGTTCTCGGTCAGGCTCAACACATGATCCAGCCCGCCAAAGCCAATATCATATGCCCAGCCATCGCCGCCAATCAGCCAGATCGATTTTTCAACCAGGGCGTCAGCGTCGGTCACCAGTTGTTCTGCACCGTCAACGCCCTGAAGGGCATTACGAAGCGCCGTAACCTGTTCGCGACGAACCTCAGGGGTGGCTTCAGCGTGCAGCGCAGCGTGCAGGTCGGCAGGGATGTTATCGGCAAACTGATCCAGCAGGCGCATCACACGTGCGCGGTGCTGATCCACCGTTAAGCGGAAGCCAAGACCAAATTCGGCGTTATCCTCAAACAGCGAATTCGCCCATGCCGGACCGCGTCCGTTGGCGTCGGTGGTGTAAGGGGTGGACGGCAGGTTACCGCCATAGATAGACGAACAGCCGGTTGCGTTGGCGATCAGCATCCGGTCACCGTACAGCTGCGTCAGCAGTTTGATGTACGGTGTTTCCCCGCAGCCGGAGCAGGCGCCAGAGTATTCGAACAGCGGCGTGATCAGCTGTGAGGTACGGATATCAATACGTTCCAGCTTGCTCCGATCGATTTCCGGCAGGTTCAGGAAGAAGTCATAATTCACTTTCTCTTCTTCCACGTGTTCCAGTCGCGACATCATATTGATGGCTTTGATATCCGGGTTCTGTCGGTCTTTGGCCGGGCAGACCTCAACGCAGAGGTTACAGCCGGTGCAATCTTCGGGTGCAACCTGCAGAACGTATTTCTGTCCGCGCATATCGCGGGATTTCACATCCAGCGAATGCAGGCTGGATGGGGCCGATTCCATCGCGTCCGGAGAAACGACTTTGGCCCGGATGGCAGAGTGCGGGCACGCTGCCACACAGTGATTGCACTGGGTACACAGCTCTTCCTTCCAGATTGGGATCTCTTCGGCGATGTTGCGTTTTTCCCAGCGGGTGGTGCCCATCGGCCAGGTGCCATCCGGCGGCAGGGCGGAGACGGGAAGGGCATCGCCCAGCCCCGCCAGCATGGCCGCCGTTACGGTTTTAACAAAATCTGGAGCCGCATCAGAAACCACCGGAGGACGGTTCGGGCTGCTGGCATTCACCGGCTGGAGCGGCACTTCAGACAGCGACTCGCGCGCCAGCGCCAGTGCCTGCCAGTTGCGTTCAACCAATTCCTGGCCTTTACTGCTGTAACTTTTGGCGATCGCGCCCTGCAGTTCCATTAAGGCGCTGTCGCCCGGCAGAATGTTTGTCAGGTGGAAGAACGCCATCTGCATGACGGTGTTGATGCGCGCGGCAAGACCACATTCGCGGGCGATCTTCGCCGCGTTAATGACAAAAAGCCGCGCTTTTTTCTGATTAAGCACTGCCTGCACTTCCTGCGGCAGGCGCGCCCAGACTTCATCCGCACTGTACGGTGTGTTGAGCAGGAAAATACCGCCAGGTTTGAGACGTTCGGCCATCTGGTATTTATCGATAAACTGCAGCTGGTGACAGCCGACAAAATCAGCCTGCGAAATAAGATACGCCGAGCGGATAGGGTGTTCGCTGACGCGCAGATGGGACACGGTCAGCCCGCCGGCTTTCTTGGAGTCATAGACGAAATAACCCTGTGCATACCACGGTGTGGAATTACCGATGATCTTGATGTTGTTCTTGGTTGCCGAAACGCTGCCGTCGCTGCCCAGACCGTAGAACAGCGCCTCAAGTTTCGCGCCGGAGGGCAGGGTGTTTTCCGGCAAGGCCAGTGAGAGATGAGTGACATCGTCATAAATACCGACCGTAAAGCGAGGCTTCGGCTTCGTTTCACTCAGTTCATTAAACACCGCCAGCACGCAATCCGGACCGAACTCTTTGGACGACAAACCATAACGTCCGCCAATGACACGCGGCAGCGTTTCGCGCTCGCCGTTACTGAAGGCTTCCGCCAGTGCGGTCATGACGTCCAGATACAGCGGTTCTGCGTGTGCGCCAGGCTCTTTGGTACGATCGAGCACGGCCACGCTACGTGCGCTCTCCGGCAGCGCAGAGAGCAGATGTTTCGCTGAGAACGGGCGGAAGAGGCGAACTTTCAGCACCCCAACTTTCTCGCCGCGCGTCAGCAGTTCATCCACGACTTCTTCACAGGTGCCAATGGCTGAACCCATCAGCACAATCACGCGTTCCGCCTGTGGATGGCCATAATATTCAAATGGTTTATATTCCCGTCCGGTGGCGGCAGCGAAATCGTTCATCGCCTGTTCCACATGGTTGTACACCGCGTTGTACCAAGGGTTCGTTGCCTCGCGGGACTGGAAGTAAGTATCCGGGTTGGCCGATGTCCCGCGGATCACCGGATGTTCCGGGTTGAGTGCGCGGGCGCGATGGGCATCAATGTCCGCCTGCGGCAGAAGCGAGAGAAGGGTGTCATCTGCCAGCGGCACGATTTTGTTGATTTCGTGGGAGGTGCGGAAACCATCAAAGAAGTGAATAAACGGCACGCGGCTTTTCAGCGTCGCGATATGGGAAATTAACGCGAAATCCTGGGCCTCCTGGACGCTGCTGGCGCACAGCATGGCGCAGCCGGTCTGACGCACGGCCATCACGTCGGAGTGATCGCCAAAAATGGAGAGCGCGTGGGTAGCAACGGTTCGTGCCGCGACGTGCAGGACAAACGGGGTAAGTTGACCGGCCAGTTTGTACAGCGTCGGGATCATCAGCAGCAATCCCTGCGAGGAGGTGAACGATGTGGAGAGCGCCCCCGTCTGTAGCGCACCATGCACCGCGGCAATCGCACCCGCTTCGGACTGCATTTCGACGACTCTCGGGACATCGCCCCAGACATTTTTTAACCCGTTTCCTGCCCAGGCATCTGCCTGTTCGGCCATTGTAGAGCTTGGCGTAATCGGGTAGATGGCGATAACTTCGCTGGTGCGAAACGCGACTGACGCGACTGCACCATTACCGTCAATAGTTTGCATAGGACGACACCCTTACATTGCGCAAAAAAAGAGGGGTCCGTAAACCTGGTCAGACCCTGAATATTATTCCCTTATTTTAGCAAAGGCCGGATTTTGCGATTTTCGCATTTGTGTCCTCGGTATTCTCACCATCAATGAGTAGATCAAACTTTAGGTGAAAAAATTGCGAGAAATTGTTTCAGCAGCGCATAAATACGCACTTCCGCTCTCGACGGCACGGGATGTGATGCCTATTATGCATAGGTTTCGCATTATTCATGGGGGAGAGAGAGCATGCGTTCAGCGTTTTGGGTAGGGTGTGCCGCGTTATTGCTGTCGGCCTGTAGTAACGAACCTGTTCAGCAGGCCACGGCGGCACACGTGACACCGGGAATGAAAGCCGCGATGTCCAGTTCTGGACAAGCCAACTGCGCGATGATTGGTGGCTCACTGTCGGTTGCCCGCCAGCTCGATGGCTCTGCGATCGGGATGTGCGCCTTGCCAAACGGCAAACGCTGCAGTGAACAGTCGCTTGCCGTTGGATCCTGCGGTAGCTACTGATTATTCAGCGCGTTTAAACATCAGCGTTTTGTCGGCTGTCGCCAGCGTTAACTGGTCTTCAGTCAGGTCGACCTGCGCCCCTTTGCGCAGCATGTCGCCGATGGCCTGATCCAGCTCGTTCAATTGTGGTTCGGTACAGAGTTTGCGCGTCATCGCCAGCCCTTTGACCTTAAGTTCCCCTTCGGACAATTTTCCCTGTCCGTTGAAGCGGTTACACATCACGCCGGAAATGCTGATGTTATTAACCAGGCTGATATCGGGCAACGCGCTAAAACTTATCTCAGGTTGCGTTGTCGTGGCCTTCACGGCTTTCCCGTCCACATTTTCCAGCACAAAGCGGTGGTTCTTTAGCTGCTCCGGCTGAACAGACGCTTTACCCGGATTAACGCAGCCGGAGAGGACAAGACTGATAACACTTAACGCAATGAGTTTTTTCATTTTTCTTCTCGAACTATAAATACTGTGAATCATTTACCAGTGTAACGATACGCTGGCGTGCGTTAATGGGGTTTATCTGAAAGTGCGGGAAGAAGACCGGGCAACGCAGCGGTTGCCCGGGACAAGATCAGTGAGATTTAAACCCGGCGGCCGTCATCAGCATGCGGAAGAACATACTGACAGCCGCCAGCGCCAGTACGCTGCCGCCCCAGATAATGGCCAGCCACAGCAATCGTTTCCAGACAGGCTGTTGCATCAGTGATAACCCTCCCCATGCTGTACTTTTCCGCGAAATACGTAATAACTCCAGAAGGTGTAGACCAGAATCACGGGAATGATCAACAACGCACCTACCAGCATAAAGCCCTGACTTTGTGTCGGCGCGGCCGCCTGCCACAGGGTGATCGACGGTGGAATAATATGCGGCCAGATGCTGATCCCAAGCCCGCTAAAGCCGAGAAAAATAAGCCCCAGCGTCAGGATAAACGGCCGATTATGGCTTTGCAGATTATTCAGGCAGCGCCACTGATACAGGCTCAGCAGGACGACCAGAGCCGGAACCGGCAACAGATAAAACAGGTTCGGCAGCGTAAACCAGCGCGCGGCGATGGCCGGGTGCGCCAGCGGGGTCCAGAGACTGATCGCCGCGATAACGGCCAGCAGCACAATTAAGAGCGTTTTAGAAACTTCGCGCATCCGCTGTTGCAGGGCATTTTCACTTTTCATCACCAGCCAGGTGGCGCCCAGCAGCGCATAGGCCACCACCAGACCCGCGCCACTGAACAGGTTAAACGCGGTAAACCAGTCAAAGGGACCGCCGGTATAGGCACGCCCGGTGACGGCAAACCCGTTTATGACGGCACCCACCGTGATGCCCTGGGTAAACGTCGCCAGAAGTGAACCGCCAATAAAGGCTTTATCCCAGAACGGACGGTGCGCTGGCGTTGCTTTAAAACGAAACTCAAACGCCACGCCACGAAAAATAAGACCGATCAGCATTAATGTCAGCGGAATGGTGAGGGCATCGATAATCACCGCGTAGGCCAGCGGAAAGGCACCGAAGAGGGCAGCACCACCCAGCACCAGCCAGGTTTCATTCCCGTCCCAGACCGGGGCGACGCTGTTGACCATCACATCGCGATCGTCCGGGTTTTGCGTCATCGGGAACAGAATGCCGATCCCCAGATCAAAACCGTCCATCACGATATACATCAGCGTCGCGAAGACGATGATGACAAACCAGATAATGGAAAGATCGATACCCATTATGGCTGCTCCTTATTGCCAGTGGTAACTGCGGAAAGCGGGCGTGCCGGACGTCCATCGGCCTCGGTGGCGAACGATTCGTGAGGCTGAGGCCCTTTTTTAATCAGGCGCACCATATAGCTGTAACCGACGCCGAAGACCGAGGTGTAAACGACGAAGAAAGCCAGCAAACTGACGCTCATATGCAGATCGCCATGGGCGGATACCGCATCCCGGGTACGTTGAAGCCCATAGACGACCCACGGCTGGCGTCCTACTTCGGTGGTCACCCATCCGGCCAGTATGGCGATCAACCCTGAAGGCCCCATCAGCAAAGCAAACCACAGGAAGGGGCGCGAGGTGTAAACGCGCTTTTTATAACGCAACCAGAGCGCCACCACGCCGAGCAGCAGCATCAGCATGCCTAAGCCCGCCATAATGCGGAACGACCAGAAGACAATGGTGGAATTTGGACGATCTTCCTTCGGGAACTCCTTGAGCGCCGGAACCTGTTTATCCAGACTGTGCGTCAGGATAAGGCTGCCAAGAGCGGGGATCTCCAGGCCAAAACGGGTGCGCTCCAGTTCCATATCTGGCCAGCCAAACAGCAGTAGCGGGGTAGGTTCCCCCGGTGGGTTTTCCCAGTGCCCCTCAATGGCGGCGATTTTGGCAGGCTGATGCTTTAAGGTATTCAGCCCGTGCATATCACCGACCATTGCCTGGATGGGGGCCACAATCAGGGTCATCCACAGCGCCATAGAAAACATAGCGCGGATGGCAGGCGTATTGTTTCCGCGCAGCAGATGCCAAGCCGCCGATGCGCCAACAAACAGGGCGCTACTGAGGAAGGCGGCTATCGACATATGCAGCAGACGATAAGGGAAGGAGGGGTTAAAGACCACGGCAAACCAGTCTACCGGAACGACCTGCCCGTTGACGATCTCATAGCCCTGTGGGGTCTGCATCCAGCTATTGGAGGAGAGGATCCAGAAGGTGGAGATAATTGTCCCCAGCGCCACCATACAGGTGGCGAAGAAGTGCAGCCCAGGCCCGACTTTATTCCAGCCGAACAGCATCACGCCGAGGAATCCGGCCTCAAGGAAAAAGGCGGTCAGCACTTCATAGGTCAGAAGCGGGCCGGTAATGCTGCCCGCAAACTGCGAAAATCCACTCCAGTTAGTGCCAAACTGATACGCCATCACCAGCCCGGAGACCACGCCCATGCCAAAGTTAACGGCAAAAATCTTTGACCAGAAATGGTACAGCGAGCGCCAGACCGGATTTTTTGTTTTCAGCCACAGCCCTTCAAGCACAGCAAGATAGCTTGCCAGGCCGATAGTGATTGCCGGGAAAATAATGTGGAAGGATACGGTAAAGGCAAACTGTATCCGTGCAAGGTGAAAAGCATCTAAACCAAACATGCACAGCCTCAATGTCAAACGGTGTGCTGTTATGGTACAGAGGCGCAGATCAGACTATCAGACGCAGAAACGCGAAATTTAACCATAACAGTTGGCAAAAAGCTCCCGCTTTTGCCATCTGATATACTTCCTTATAGGGCATAAAAATATTTTTTTAATGAATTTTATGCATTAAACCGCTTGCTTTGTCGTCGGCACCGTGCGTTAATGGTCTTCTGGTTTTGAGTCCAAATAAATATCTGACGTAGTTTTATAAAGCAGTTCTAATCACGTTGTGCCTCTCCGCAGCCTCTCTTGGGTCTTTATCTACATTCCGATTAGTTTTGTTTCAAACCATTATCGCCTGATCGGCTCATGAGTAATTTACGTTTTTACGTTTACAGGAGAATCCTATGACTTCTTATATCCATTTTCGCTGCCCATGCTGTCATGGCTCGCAGTACCGTACTTCAGCCTTTGATGTGTCTGAGAAAAATCCCTTCGGCGCAAAATGCATCTTTTGCAAATCGCCAATGATTACACTCGACCATCTGGCCGCGGCGCGTCTCGCACACAATCATGTGACCGAGTACCGTAAGTAATTCATTTCATAAACCATAACAGTTAGCAAAATCTTCTCTTTTTCTCCTGCTGATATACACTGTCGGCAATAAGGAGAATCTGATGAAAAAATACCAGCGTCTGGCGCAACAAATTATCTCGCAGATTGAGCTTGGCGTATGGTTGCCGGGCGATAAGCTGCCTTCTCTGCGAGAGCAGGTGGCGAGCAGCGGCATGAGTTTTATGACCGTGGGCCACGCGTATCAGATGCTGGAAAGTCAGGGGCGCATTGTCGCCAGACCGCAGTCGGGCTATTACGTTGCCTCGCGCCCGACCGCACAACAGCCAGCGCCACCTGCACAGGTCATGCGCGACGAAGCGGTGGACATCAACACCTATATCTTCGACGTTCTGCAGGCCAGCCGCGACCCGTCGGTTGTTCCTTTCGCTTCCGCTTTTCCCGACCCGCGTCTTTTCCCGCTTCAGCAACTCAACCGCTCGCTGGCGAACGTCAGCAAAACCGCGACGGCGATGAGCGTGATTGAAAACCTGCCGCCGGGTAATGTCGATTTGCGCCACGCCATTGCCCGCCGCTATGCACAGCAGGGGATGAATATCTCACCGGAGGAGATCGTGATCACCGCAGGCGCGCTCGAAGCGCTGAACTTGAGTCTCCAGGCGGTGACCGAGCCGGGGGACTGGGTGATTGTTGAAAACCCCTGTTTCTACGGCGCGCTGCAGGCGCTGGAACGCCTGAAGTTGAAGGCCCTGTCGATTGCGACGGACGTGCGCGAGGGGATCGATCTCAATGCGCTTGAACAGGCGCTGAATGACTACCCGGTCAAGGCCTGCTGGATAATGACCAACAGTCAAAATCCGCTTGGCTTTACGCTCAGCCCGGAGAAAAAAGCGCAGCTTGTGGCGCTGCTGACGAGGCACAACGTCACGCTGATTGAAGATGATGTCTACAGCGAGCTCTATTTTGGCCGTGAAAAGCCGCTCCCGGCGAAAGCATGGGATCGTCAGGACATGACGCTGCACTGCTCCTCGTTTTCGAAATGTCTGGTGGCCGGTTTTCGCATCGGCTGGGTAGCGGCGGGTAAACATGCGCGGCGCATTCAGCAGCTTCAGCTGATGAGCACGCTCTCTACCAGCTCCCCGATGCAGCTGGCGCTGGTGGATTACCTCGCGACCAAACGCTACGACGCCCATCTTCGCCGCCTGCGACGTACGCTGGCCGAGCGTAAACAGCAGGCGTGGCAGTCACTTTTGCGCCATATGCCGCCGGGCGTCAAAATCCATCATAACGATAGCGGCTACTTTTTGTGGCTGGAGCTTCCGGCACAGCTGGATGCAGGACTGTTAAGCGAACAGGCGTTACGCCATCACATCAGTATTGCCCCAGGCAAGATGTTTTCCACCTCAGATGTCTGGACACCTTTTTTCCGTTTTAATACCTCCTGGGCATGGGGAGAGCGGGAAGAGCAGGCCGTTATTCAGTTAGGGAAATTAATCAGCAGCATGTTGAAATAACGATTCCGGTCTCTCGCTAAATAATCATTGCTTATCTTTTTGCCGCCGCGGCGACCATTTTGCCGCGTCGCATCATACGAAATCTGCATACCACCTCTCACGCCTAACCCCTTGTCTATAATCCAGTTAACGGGGAATGCGCCCTCGGTCACACCTTGATGAAATTTCCTTAAGCCGCACGGTGCGGGGCATTTGCGCGGTCTACGTTTAATGAGGGAGATATTTTTACGGCACGGCTGCCGCTAATTTTTCATTGCGACTGGAGTAATGTTTATGAGCAAAAAATTTGCCCGCAGCAGCCTGTGTGCGCTTGGTATGGCCATAATGACCGCGCAAGCCGCCGAGCCACCGAAAGCGATTAGCGACGGAGAGGGTCGGCTGGATATTATTGCCTGGCCGGGTTACATCGAGCGGGGACAAACGGATAAAAATTATGACTGGGTAACCCAGTTTGAAAAAGAGACCGGCTGTGCGGTAAACGTCAAAACCGCCGCCACGTCGGACGAGATGGTGAGCCTGATGGCGAAAGGCGGGTATGACCTGGTCACCGCGTCCGGAGATGCGTCGCTCCGTCTGATTATGGGCAAACGCGTTCAGCCGATTAACCCGGAACTCATCCCCAACTGGAAAACCCTCGACCCGCGTCTCGTTAAAGGTGAGTGGTTTAACGTGGGCGGCAATGTCTACGGCACGCCGTATCAGTGGGGGCCAAACCTGCTGATGTACAACACCAAAACCTTCCCGACACCGCCGGACAGCTGGAGCGTGGTGTTTGTAAAACAGGACTTACCGGACGGTAAAACCAACCAGGGACGCGTGCAGGCCTATGATGGTCCGATTTACATTGCCGATGCGGCGCTGTTTGTGAAGGCCACTCAACCCCAGTTGGGTATTAACGACCCCTACCAGCTGACGGAAGAACAGTACGCTGCGGTTCTGAAAGTGCTACGCGATCAGCACGCCCTGATCCACCGCTACTGGCATGACACCACCGTACAGATGAGTGACTTTAAGAATGAAGGCGTGGTGGCGTCCAGCGCCTGGCCATACCAGGCGAATGCCCTGAAAGCCGAAAACCAGCCGATCGCGACCGTCTTCCCGAAAGAGGGCGTCACGGGCTGGGCAGACACCACTATGCTTCACGCGCAGGCAAAACACCCGATGTGTGCTTACAAATGGATGAACTGGTCGCTGACGCCAAAAGTGCAGGGCGATCTGGCGGCGTGGTTTGGCTCTCTGCCGGTGGTGGCGCAAGGGTGTAAGGCCAGTACGCTGCTGGGTGAGAAAGGCTGTGAAACCAACGGTTACTACGCTTTTGACAAAATCAAGTTCTGGAAAACCCCGATCGCCGAAGGCGGCAAATATGTGCCTTACAGCCGCTGGACGCAGGATTACATCGCCATCATGGGTGGCCGTTAATCATCCGGGAGCAGAACATGACGTACGCGGTAGAGTTTAATGACGTTTCCCGTCTGTACGGCGACGTACGGGCGGTGGATGGGGTGAGCATTGCCATTCGTGACGGGGAGTTTTTCTCCATGCTGGGGCCGTCGGGCTCCGGCAAAACCACCTGCCTGCGGCTGATCGCCGGTTTTGAACAACTCTCCGGCGGGGCGATCACAATCTTCGGTAAAGAAGCGAGTGAGCTTCCTCCGTGGGAGCGAGACGTCAATACGGTGTTCCAGGACTACGCGCTGTTTCCGCATATGTCGATTCTCGATAACGTCGCTTACGGGCTGATGGTCAAAGGCATCGACAAGAAAAAACGCCATGCACTGGCGCAGGAGGCGCTGGAAAAGGTCGGGCTGAGCTTTGCCATTGCGCGCAAGCCGTCGCAGCTTTCCGGGGGCCAGCGTCAGCGCGTTGCCATTGCGCGTGCGCTGGTCAATGAACCCCGCGTGCTGTTGCTGGATGAACCGCTGGGCGCGCTCGATCTGAAACTGCGTGAACAGATGCAGGTCGAGCTGAAAAAACTTCAACAGGCACTCGGGATCACCTTTATTTTTGTGACTCACGATCAGGGGGAAGCCCTGTCAATGTCCGACCGGGTCGCCGTTTTCAACAACGGACGCATTGAGCAGGTGGATACCCCGCGTGAGCT
Organism: Enterobacter sp. T1-1; assembly: GCF_000710795.1. NCBI lineage: Bacteria > Pseudomonadati > Pseudomonadota > Gammaproteobacteria > Enterobacterales > Enterobacteriaceae > Enterobacter > Enterobacter sp. T1-1. The sequence goes on from NZ_JALW01000034.1 coordinate 38,367, forward strand.
ATACATGCGTCCGCATACGCCGTTCGTGGCCAGTTTTGTCGGCACCTCGAACGTTTTCGATGCGGCACTGGCGCAGAAAGTGTGCGGCATGGAGGGCGCTTATTCGCTTCGACCGGAACATATCCGACTCAATGAGAGCGGTGAGGTTCAGGTTGAAGGCGTGGTTCAGGCTGTCCAGTATCAGGGTGCGGCAACGCGCCTGGAGCTGAAACTTGCCGGGGGGGCAAAACTGCTGGTGAGCCAGGCCAATCTCAGCGCGGACACACTGCACACCGGTGTTGAGCCGGGGCAGGCGGTGCAGGCGTCATGGTCGCGCGACGCCATGATCCGCCTGCATGAGGAAGGGTGAAATGGCGATGAGCGTCTTACATCCTCCCGCACCGCGCGGTACCCTAAGCCGCATTACCGCGTATTTCTGGCGCAAACCGTCGCTGGGGATATTCCTGCTGCTGCTGGCACCGCTGATGTGGTTTGGCATCGTCTATCTGGGATCGCTCCTTACGCTGCTGTGGCAGGGCTTTTATACCTTTGATGACTTCACCATGTCGGTGACGCCGGACCTGACGCTGGCGAACATTCAGGCACTTTTTAACCCGGCAAACTACGACATTATTATCCGTACGCTGGTGATGGCGATTGCGGTCACCCTCGCCAGCGCCATTCTGGCCTTCCCGATGGCCTGGTATATGGCGCGTTACACCAGCGGCAAATGGAAAGCGTTCTTCTATATTGCCGTTATGCTGCCGATGTGGGCGAGCTATATCGTCAAAGCGTACGCGTGGACGCTACTGCTGGCGAAAGATGGCGTGGCGCAGTGGTTTCTCAGCCATCTGGGGCTGGAGCCGATCCTGGTCTCTGTTCTGACGCTCCCGGCGATTGGCGGGAACACGTTATCGACCTCCGGGCTGGGGCGGTTTCTGGTCTTTGTCTACATCTGGCTGCCGTTTATGATCCTGCCCGTGCAGGCGGCGCTGGAACGGCTGCCTGCCTCGTTGTTGCAGGCCTCTGCCGATCTCGGCGCGCGTCCGCGTCAGACCTTTCGTTATGTTGTTCTGCCGCTGGCGATCCCGGGTATCGCGGCGGGCTCGATATTTACCTTCTCTCTGACGCTCGGTGATTTTATCGTGCCACAGCTGGTAGGGCCGCCGGGCTATTTCATTGGCAATATGGTCTATGCCCAGCAGGGGGCCATCGGCAATATGCCCATGGCTGCCGCCTTCACCCTGGTGCCGATTGTGCTTATCTCGCTTTATCTGGCGTTCGTGAAACGTCTGGGAGCATTCGATGCACTCTGAACGCGCACCGTTGTTCCTGAAAGTGGCCGCCTGGGGCGGGGTGATCTTCCTCCATTTCCCCCTGCTGATTATTGCCATCTACGCTTTTAATACTGAGGACGCGGCCTTCAGCTTCCCGCCGCAGGGGCTGACGTTGAAGTGGTTTAGCGTGGCGGCGGGGCGTGGCGACATCATCGATTCCGTGACGTTGTCACTTAAAATTGCGACGTTAGCGACGGCTATTGCTCTGGTACTTGGCACGCTTGCTGCAGCGGCGCTGTGGCGTAGCGCGTTTTTTGGCAAAAACGCCATTTCGCTGTTGCTGCTGTTACCGATAGCGCTGCCGGGCATCATCACCGGTCTGGCGCTGCTGACCGCTTTCAAAACCATCAATCTGGAGCCTGGTTTTTTTACCATCGTTGTCGGGCACGCCACGTTCTGCGTGGTGGTGGTGTTTAACAATGTGATTGCCCGGTTCCGACGCACCTCCTGGAGCCTGGTTGAAGCGTCGATGGATTTAGGGGCCGATGGCTGGCAAACCTTCCGTTACGTGGTCCTGCCCAATCTTGGGTCGGCGCTGCTGGCCGGGGGCATGCTGGCGTTTGCTCTGTCGTTTGACGAAATTATCGTCACAACCTTTACCGCGGGACACGAGCGCACGTTACCGCTGTGGTTGCTTAACCAGCTCGGACGTCCGCGTGACGTGCCGGTCACCAACGTGGTCGCACTGCTGGTGATGCTGGTGACAACCTTCCCCATTCTGGGAGCCTGGTGGCTAACCCGCGACGGCGAGAACAGCGCCGGGAGCGGGAAATAACATTGATTTCAACGGGACAATGCTATGCAAAAACGACTGCTGATTAATGGTGAACTGGTGAGTGGCGAGGGGGAAAAACAGCCGGTCTATAACCCTGCCACCGGAGAGGTTCTGCTGGAGATTGCTGAAGCATCTGCCGCGCAGGTCGACGCGGCCGTGCAGGCAGCCGATCGGGCGTTCGCACAGTGGGGGCAAACCACGCCCAAAACGCGTGCCGAATGCCTGCTGAAACTGGCTGACGTTATTGAAGCGCATGCCGACGAGTTTGCCAGACTCGAATCCCTGAACTGCGGTAAGCCGCTGCACTGCGCGCTGGGCGATGAGATCCCCGCGGTGGTCGATGTGTTTCGGTTCTTTGCTGGCGCGGCCCGCTGCCTGAACGGACTGGCGGCGGGTGAGTATCTGGACGGCCATACCTCGATGATCCGCCGCGATCCGGTTGGGGTTGTCGCCTCCATCGCCCCCTGGAACTACCCGCTGATGATGGCGGCGTGGAAGCTGGCACCGGCGCTGGCCGCCGGGAACTGCGTGGTCATCAAGCCTTCTGAGATTACGCCGCTGACCGCCTTAAAACTGGCCGAACTGGCGAAGGATATTTTCCCGGCTGGCGTGCTGAACGTGCTGTTCGGGCGCGGAAAAACGGTAGGCGATCCGCTGACCGGGCATGAGAAAGTGCGCATGGTGTCACTCACCGGCTCAATTGCAACCGGGGAGCACATCATTGGCCATACCGCCTCATCCATAAAACGTACCCACATGGAGCTGGGCGGCAAGGCACCGGTTATCGTCTTTGATGACGCCGATCTGGATGCGGTCGTCGAGGGTGTGCGGACGTTTGGTTTCTACAATGCCGGGCAGGACTGCACTGCGGCCTGCCGAATTTATGCCCAGAAGGGCATTTATGCTGCGCTGGTGGAAAAACTGGGCGCAGCGGTGTCCAGCCTGAAGATGGGGGCGCCGGAAGAGGCCTCTACCGAGCTGGGGCCGCTGAGCTCGCAAGCGCATCTGTCGCGCGTCTGCCAGGCTGTGGAGGAGGCCAAAGCGCTCAGCCATATCCGCGTGGTGACGGGCGGCAGTAAAAAAGAGGGAGCGGGTTATTACTTCCAGCCAACCCTGCTGGCCGGAGCAAAACAGGAAGATGCCATTGTGCAACGTGAAGTCTTTGGCCCGGTGGTGAGCGTCACTGAATTTGACGACGAAGACCAGGTGCTGGCCTGGGCTAACGATTCACAATATGGCCTGGCCTCGTCCGTCTGGACTCAGGATGTGGGGCGCGCTCACCGGCTGAGTGCGCGTCTGCAATACGGCTGCACCTGGGTGAATACCCATTTTATGCTGGTAAGCGAAATGCCACACGGCGGCATGAAGTTATCCGGTTATGGGAAAGATATGTCGGTGTACGGGCTTGAGGATTATACCGTAGTCCGGCATGTGATGATAAAACACTAATATGCAGCTAAGTGGCTGTAATATATTGAAAATATATTGCAGTCGCTTGCTTGTGGACCATTGACGTTAAAATTAGTGCTCAGCAGAGCTGCCTGGTTGATGATTATGCCATCCTGACTGGAATTGGATAAACATGTGTAATAATGGCCCCAAACGGCAACTGGAATGACAGGTAATGGGATTTCAATATTGGTTCACGGTATGTGCAATTTTTCTGACCTGCCCCTTTATGCTTGTTCAGTCGATTATCTTTTTGCGACGAGGTGTCTACACTAAAACCTTCAAGGGAACGATGCGAAAGGAATATATCCACAAAGACACTAAACCTATTGAATACTGGTTTAACGTTATTGCTCAAATGATGATGAGTGCTGCAGTACTTGGTTTAGGTTTCTGGTTATTAGATGACCTACCTGCCTTTCATAGTTGGCACACTGAAATCCGCGCAATGCTTCCTTTTTAATTCACCATTGAAAAGATGCCAAACCTCGCTCAAGCGGGGTTTTTTGTTACCTGAAGATAACCACGGGGCATCGAAGCCAGAGGGATTAAAGAGTCAACTACAATCTTGATCTTGTCATGCATGGTTTTCGAAGACGGATCCTTGTCAGGGCATAGTTGTAACGCAATATACTCATTTGTTATTAGCCTTAATATTTAAGTGGTTATTGTGTAACGAAAAAACTTGATCTGTATCAACATATGACGCATATTGCGTGCGGTTATTTTTTCGGCTCTGGAATACAGAATGACGTTGTATCAAAAGATGTTGGTTTTTTACGCAATCATGGCTTCTATCTGCGCATTAATCACCTGGTTCCTGTCTAAAGATCGTAAACGCATCCGCCTGCTCAGCGCGTTTCTGGTAGGGTCGACGTGGCCGATGAGCTTCCCCGTTGCGCTGCTGGTCTCGCTTTTCTGAAGCACGCTTCCATTTTTAAACGATGAACATGGCATTCCCGCTACGATAACTGTATAAATAAACAGTGCATCGTAAAAGGAGTGCTTATGAACAGTTTTTACTCGCAACATGCGGGTTGCACCGTCCGCTGGCATGATTTGCCCGGCACCGGCGATCCCGTTGTCTTCATCCACGGATTGGGCTGCGCCTCGTCCTATGAATATCCCCGCGTCGTTCGAGACCCTCAGTTTGGCGGGTGCAGAACGATTCTCATCGATTTACCCGGCAGCGGTTACAGCGATAAGCCTGAGCACTACAGCTACAAAACTACCGATCAGGCCCGCGTTGTGGCTGAACTGATGGATCATCTCAAGCTCGATGCCTTCTGGCTGTACGGTCACAGCATGGGCGGTAGCATCGCCATTGAAGCGGCGGGGCTGCTGGCATCGCGTGTTAAAGGGCTGATGGTGTCGGAACCCAATTTTCATGCCGGGGGTGGGATGTTCAGCCGCTCGATTGCCGCACAAACGGAACAGCAGTTTCTGGAACAGGGATATCAGGCCATGCTCTGTGCAGAAAAAACGGCGTGGGCCGGGTGCCTCCAAAGTAATGCACCTTATGCTGTCTGGCGCGGCGCATCGAGCCTGGTGGCGGGCGTTGAGCCAGACTGGGAAACGCAATTTCTGTCGCTGCCTTGCCCGGTGACGTTGATTTTCGGCGAGCTCTCTTTGCCGGATGACGATGTGGAGCGCCTGAAGCAGAAGGGCGTTGAGGTCAAAATCATCCCTGCTGCGGGGCACTCCATGTCGTGGGAAAACCCGTCGGCACTGGCGCAGACGTTAGCGGAGTGTATGTCGGCGTGATTATCGTTGCGAAATGTTGGCCGGGTAAGCGCAGCACCACCCGGCAACAAAGACTGCTACATGATTAAAGCCTGTAATGCCCGACGTGCGTCAGGCTGAACATCATGCGGGTGCTGATAATCAATGTTCTCTATTGCCCGGCTATAGAGGGCAACCAGCCAGTCGTAAACGTACGCGGTGGCCGCATGGACAGGCTGTTCCTCCAGGCGCGTCAGGCGCGGCGCGGCGCTGCTAACCACGGGCGTAACAAAGATTGCCTGCCCCTTACGGATGCGGCTTGCCGGACGTTCAGCAACAGGCGTCTGGTCGTAACCCAGCCAGCCAACGAAATTGCCCATCACCGCATGCAGCTGTGCGGCACTGCTCTTGTCGGTTTCGACAATACGCTGAAGCTGCTGAGGCAGGTTAAGACGGTAGCTGGCGACCACCAGAACCTCGGCAATTTGCTGTAACACCGCAGGCTCAAGACCCAGGCGTGTGGCCGCTGCGTCATTGCGACTCCACTGGCGCAAATGGTTCATCCACACTTTATGCGCCAGGCGCGCTTTATCTTTTGTCTGGAACGTGCTGGCACTTTCCTGCGCATTATCGGCAAACAGATCGATGGTATCCGTAAACAGACCGTTGACCTGCTCCTCGCGCGGTTGCTGGACGGCCAGAAGCGTTTCGAAGGCTTTGAGCGGAGGCAGAAGCCCTTCGAGCAACTCACCGTGGCGGGCGGCGCTGCTTTGCAGGGTGCGAACCATGTTCTCGGCCTGAGTTCGTCTTGCTGCAGGCTCCTCAACCAGCGGTGCCAGATAACTGTGCATCAAAGCCGACAGCTCCTGGCGCAGCGCCGTTTTCAGCGTGTTAAGACGTTTCTGTCGCTGGGCAGGTAACGTGGCCTGTGACAGCCACTCGATGACGCGCTGCATGCTGTGGCTGTCCAGCGCCTGCAGCGTGCCCCAGCGCAGGCCCGGTTTACCCAGCAGATGCTGGACTGCTTCATCGAGATTCTGCCGGGTGGTAAAACGCGCGTCGTGAGGCGTAATCGCCCACACCAGACCCGGCAGGGCTGATTCCTCCGCAGGCTGCGTCTCTTTGACCCAGTTCATCAGTACCTTTGCTTTTTTTGCCGTCTGGTCGTGCTGCGCGGTCGCATTGCAGATCACAAGCACATCTGGCTGCAGCTGCTGGCGATAGTGTTCCAGCAGCCACTGACATTTGGCCTGGCTTAGCGGATCGGCGCTGTTGTCTGCAAAGACCGGGATATCAATAATATCGACGTTATCCAGCGCGCTGCTCTCGACAGGCAGTACCAGTTCACGCGTCAGGAATGCCAGTACATCGACGGGCAGGCTAATGGCATTAAGCATCTCGCCGTTGTTCAGGGGATGCAGCAGCGTCTCCTGAGCGTCCGGAAGGGTAAAGGTGCCATGGGTCAGGAAGCCTTCGCCAGGCAGACCAAAGTTATCCACCAGCAGGCTGAGCGGGGCGGCAAGTTCGCTGGCGTGGCTGGTCTGGTGCAGAACATGGGCGAGCTTTAACCACTGCTGGGTCAGTTCCTGTTGCTCACCCCATAAAAGCGACCAGACGCTGGCCCGGGTGGTGAGGTCAAGCGATGGCACCAGTTGCGCAAACTGATGCCACAGCACATCATCAATTTGCTGTCTGGCGGCAGGTACCGTGCTCTGCCAGAAGCGGGCAATCGCGCCCACTTCCTCCGCCGTTATGCCCGGTACACCCTGCGGCTGACGCAGGCCGCGCCACTTCTCAAGGCGCGTCTCGATAACGGCCTTATCCACGGCGCGGATCTGCGGGTGTAAGGTGGTGCGGGCAATAAACAGCTGCACCAGCTCGGCCTCGGTGACCAGGCTCAGACGTAGCGGGAAAGCCTCATCGTCCACCGCTGTGCTTTCAGTGCTGAAGCGCAGTGCCATGTTGGTCAGGGCATGTCCCGGGTTGATATGTGAAAAGTAGTCGAACGTGCGTTGCCCGGGAATAACGTTCAGCCGCCCGTTACCGTTGCCGCACAGGGACAACAGCAGATGCGCTTTGGCGCTTTGGGAGTGGCCATACAGACCAATGCTGCTCCGCCGGGTCAGCGCCTGTTCAATGGCCTGCTCCCGCGCCTGCGCCGCATTGATACGTGCCAGCAGGGCGTCGGCATCGTTATCCAGCACCGGGGCGTGCAGGCGCGTCTCGTTAATCCACCCGATTAAGGCCTGCGTGGTGGTCATCGTTGCACTCATTTCAGGTATACACTCCCGCTGTCGATCCAGTAGTGGCTACCGCTATGACGGCGATCGGCCAGGGTATTCAGTTTGAAGGTTAAGGCGTCAGGTGGGACAGGGGTTCCATCCTGCAGCCAGGCGTCGCTTAGCTCGAAAGATTCCGGGCCTTCGTGCTTGCTGCCTCCGCAGAGCTTAAGCCGCACGTTCAGCACGCCGTCGCCAGCAATCGCTTTGGCCAGTTCCGCCGAGTTGATACTCAGGGTGTACAGCGGCGTCGCCGGCCAGCGTGCGTTCGCCAGCTGGCGGAAGCCAAGCGTGACGTTACCACGCAGCGGGAAATGCAGGCGGGCGTCGAGTTTTGCGCCAGGTTTATCCAGGTCGATATCCTGATACCAGACGTTCTCCTCACGCAGCGTGTTAACGGTGTTATCCAGCACGCCCAGATAGCGCACGGTGGAGTAGGCGCCAATATCGGCCGCCTTAAAGTTAAAGCGCGGCAGACGCAAATCGAGCGCCAGGCTGCAGAGCATGGCCCCCACGGCGGCGGTCGATTTCGGGTTACCGATGCGACCCTGCTGGCTGAACGGATACCACTCATGAACCTGGTATTTATCCAGCCATACGATGCGATTGACCGGCACGGGCTGGAGATGGCGGATCAGCGCCTGCACGCCCGGCAGGCACCCCGGACGACCAGTGATCAGCAAAATATCACAGCTGTAATGAGAGATCGCTTCGCACACCGCATGGAGCGGAGAGGCCAGCGTGAATTGACCTGCCAGCATCGCATCCTGCATTTCGCGGAAATTCACATGCAGCGGCACGGCAAACAGGTCGAAGGCTTCAGAGCCAGCAGGCAGAGCGTGGTCGACAGCCTGCTGCAGGTAGTTCATCACATTGCGGGTCGGCTTCTGCGGCAGCAGATCGCCAAAGGTGGCATGCAAACCGGCCAGCGGATCGTCAATGTCGCTGGATTCCCACGCGGCAAGGATCGCATGACCGATCGGCATAAAGAGCTGAAGTGCGGTCTGCTGGCGCAATACCGCCTGGGTATCAATACGCCCGGAGTCACCGAACAACGACGCCATCAGCAGAGACGCGTCCGCAATGCCGGACTTCTGCAACTGCGTTTGCAGGGCTGGCAACACATAGCGCTGGATAACGTCCAGCAGCGTGTCGTCGCCGGCCACTTTAAACCCTTCGCGGAAGAGAAGCTGTGGCGTGATTTTGACGTTATTCCCGGAGCCGTCATCCAGCTGATAGTGGGTGATCGCCATATCTGTGGTGCCGCCGCCAATATCGATAGAAGCAACGCGCAGCGCGCGACCCGGCTGGACACCAGGCTCAGGTTCACGATCCGGGCGGGCGAGGGAGGCGAAGAAGGCTTCCGTCTGACCACCAAAACGGGAGATCGCTTCGTTGTAAAGCCAGACCAGTTGCCCGCAGCTCGCTTCATCCCACTCCATCTGGATCTCAGGCACCGGCACCACGCTTTTATCCTGCTGCTTGCGGGTGGCAAAGTCTTCATCCTGCGGATGCCATCCCATCGCTTTCCAGACGATGGCAATCGCTTCAAACATGCGGCGACGGAAGATCTCGCGCTCCTGCTTCGGCATCGCCGAGGGCAGTGTGAGGATCAGCGTGCGCAGCTGGCGCGGAGACGCCGGGAAGCCCAGACGCAAGCGCGTGGCGACGCTGTTGATCTGGCCCAGCGCCTGTGCCAGCAGCTCGCACAGCATATGGGTCATCAGGGTGCTGCGGCTGTACTGCGGGGAGAAAACCGGCAGACGCTCGTCCTGGGGCAGCGTAAACAGCGGTTCGCCGTCATCATTCATCAGGTTCATCAGCGGGAACGCGGTCGCCAGCGGCTCGCGTTGGGTTTTGCTGTTCATCTGGCTGAAACGCCAGTCCTGCACCACCGGCGTCTCATCCCACAGGTAGCGACGCGGGCTGGAGATACCGCTGTTACCTTCAGTCCCCAGACGCTGCATGGCCAGCTTACGCGCCTCATCGCCAACCCGGACAATAGAAGGCCAGACGAAGGCATCCTCGCGACCGCTTTCAACCGAGAAGTGCTGTTTGCCAAAGCGTGCTTCCGAGAACTCCAGGCGGCTGGTAAACAGGGGCTCATTGAGGAACTGCGGCTCGCTTAAAGAGCGCACCTGCAACTCGGCCGTCTGGCGCAGACCGTCGTTGGCGTCGCCGTGATCTTCAATAATCACGCCGCAGGTATGGGTGTTGCCCACGTCGAGGATCAAATCGACCGGAATGGCAGGCGTGCTGAGCGTATGGGTGACAAATTTGACTTCCGGCACGGTGAGTTGTTCACCAAGCATGGTCAGCACATTCAGCCAGTGTGCCTGATACTCAAAGCTGCGCATGGCCTGCTGCAGATCGCGTTCTGAACGGTGTTCAACGTCCGAGGCGTACTGCGTGAACGCTTCGCGCAGCCAGCCATCTATCCACGTCTGGTCGAGGAAATTTTCTACTTCGGCATCGCGCCAGGCCAGCGCGAAGCGGGTCCCGTTAAGAATATCGTTTTCCACCGGCGACAGCGCGGAGGTGGCATGCTCCGCAATCTGGCTGTCGAGGGCGAGGGTGACGCGATGGGTGTTGCCTGCGGTGTCCGGCGTCTCCAGCTTGCGGACCTGAACGCGCGCCCAGTTGTCCGGGCCGTCAACAAAGGTTCGCGGCGGGTTGAAGCGCAGGAACGGAACGGGGAGCCAGACGCCATCCAGCACGGCCAGGGACTGATGCAGCGCGATGGTTGTCTCAGGCTTGACTACCTCAGGCTGGCCGCCGTCCGTGCCGGGCAGGGTGTAACGCCCGTTAACCAGGTCGAAATCAAGGCGCAAAAGCGGGCCGTTCGCGGTTTTACGCACGAAACGCCCGTTGCTGGCGGTGTCCTGCGGGGTCAGACCGAAATCGAGGAACTGTACACCGCTGTTGGCAATAAGCGTAACGCTCTGTTTATAGTCGCAAAGATTTACCAGCATAGGATCAGGCACCTGCTTTCTTAAACGTCAGTGGAACGACGGTTTTTGCATCATAACGGGCATTGCATTCGGCGACATCGCTGGTGCCTGCTTTACAGGAGACTTCCGGCATCGGGTAGCGGGAACCGTCTGTGCAGCGTGCATTGCCGCGACTCTTAATCATCAGCTCGCCATTGCTGTGCAGGCCGGAGAAAACCTCTACGCGGCACACAACATTATCGCCATGCACAACACGGGCGAAGCCTTTGTTGTTCTGGATCTGATAGCGCAGTGACGGCGGTTTGCCGGTCACCGGATCTTTTACGTCAAGAATGGCGCGCCAGGTGCCGTTCAGGAAACGCGTCGAGCCCGCTTTGACCTGACCGGCCTCCATGACCATGGCATCTTTCGGGATCGCGGCAATCACCACCGGGGCAGACACCGGAGCGGGATCGGGTTCCTTCGCTTTATTCTCTACCACCTCAGCCTGATGCAGCGGCAGGTTCATCGCCAGTGGTTCAACCGCTTTAATCGGTTTTGGGGCAATCGCCACGGGTTGTGGTGCCGGGGCGGCGGCTGGCGCGGGCTCTGCCGAAGGGGCCTGTTTTGGCCACAGCAGCGGGGCGGCAATGGCGGCAACGATCACAGCGGCAACCGGCAGCGACCATAAGGGCACGCGACGCTTTTTCACGACGGGCGCAGGAGCAGGCTCTTCAACAGGCGGCGCAACGGCTGGCGCGGGCTCGGGCTCATACAGCGCTTCAGGCGTAATGCGCACAACCGTGGCCGGGGCGATCAAAGGTTCGTCAGCGTGTTCAAAGGTGACGGCCGGGGTCGGTTCAGGTTCCGGTTCAGGATCTTCAATCACCACCGGCGCGGGCTCAGGGATCAGCGATTCGCGCAGGCAGTCGAGTACGTCATCGCGTGCATTTTCGTTCAGGTTTACAAATCCCCAGAACGCAATGACCGGTTTACCGTCGACCAGATAAAGGAAATTTTCGCTCGGGAACTGGAAGGCTTTCGACAGCAAGGAGCCAAAAAGCTGTTGTGCGGTTTTAGGCGACTGGAGGCATTTCTTACTCAGCGATTCGACGCTGGCAAGAGTGTTTTCCAGATAGCGTAGGGCGCGAAAACGGTCATCTTCATTGGCCGTTTTCCAGCTGGTGACGCTACCTTCCACCGGGGAGTACCAGTCCACGCGGTCACCGCCGTCGTTGACCTGCGGAATGGCCAGACAGTCGACAATGGCCTGCTGTTTGCGCAACCGGAGTGCTTCACGTATTTGCAACGCTGATTCAAAAACGGCTTGTCCGCCGCCGCCAACGGCCTGAAAATCATCCAGATTACCGCTGCGTAAAAGAGTTTTTGCCACGATTTGATCCCATATACTTCTTCACACCGTTACTTTAACGAAACCGGAAAGCAAACAAACGGAGGAAGAGACGCTAAAAGCGCCGATTTCTTGCGGCATAGATCGTGACGGTTGTGCTTGACGGATAATGGAACTTAAGACAAATCACCTTTTTCGGCACTGGCTGTAAAACCAGCGAAAAACGCGGCTTTAGAATAACCTGATAGTGTTTCGTTATTTGCCAGCTTATAGCGGCTGTGCTGTTATTACTGTCCTATATAATAAAACTGTCAGGGTTATAACCATGTCTACAGGGAAAACACTGCTCGCCCTTGCGCTGAGCGCTATTTTACCAGCCGGTGCCGCATGGGCGGCAAACAACGACACCCTTATTTACTGTTCTGAAGCGTCCCCCGAGTCGTTCAACCCGCAAATTGCCAGCTCAGGCCCGTCATTCGTCGCCAGCTCTCAGGTACTCTATAACCGCCTGATCAATTTCGACCCGGTGAAAAACACCCCGGTTCCGTCTCTGGCGGAATCCTGGACGATTTCACCGGACGGCAAGACCTATACCTTTACGCTGCGTAAAGGGGTGAAGTTCAACAGCAACAAATACTTCAAACCGACGCGCGACTTTAATGCCGATGACGTTATTTTCTCGGTCATGCGTCAGAAAGACCCTAAACACCCGTATCACAATGTGTCGCAGGGCAATTACGAATACTTTAACGACGTCGGCCTCGATAAGCTGATCCAGGACGTTAAAAAGGTCGATGATTATCATGTTCAGTTCACCCTCAGTGAACCGAACGCCGCTTTCCTGGCCGACTGGGGCATGGATTTTGCCTCCATTTTGTCTGCCGAATATGCGGATGCGATGCTGAAAAAAGGCACGCCTGAGAACGTCGATACCTGGCCAATCGGAACCGGCCCCTATGTACTCCAGCAGTACAAGGTGGACTCTCTGATCCGCTATGTGGCTAACCCGAACTACTGGGAAGGCCCGGTCCCGACCAAACACCTGATCTTCTCCATCACGCCAAACGTGGAGACTCGTCTGGCGAAACTGCAAACCAATGAGTGCCAGATCATTCCTGCGCCATCTCCGGTGCAGTTTGACGTCATTAAGAACAACAAAAACCTGACGCTGCACTCCGTCGATGCGCTGAACGTGGGGTATCTGGCGTTCAATACCGAGAAAAAACCGTTTGATAACGTGCTGGTGCGCCAGGCGCTGAACTACGCCACCGACAAAAAGGCCATCGTTAACGCCGTCTTTATGGGCTCCGGTACGGTCGCGAAATCTCCAATTCCGCCAAATATGATGGGCTTTAATAAAGATCTGAAGGATTACAGCTACGACCCGGAAAAAGCGAAAGCCCTGCTGAAGCAGGCCGGACTGGAGAAGGGCGCGGAGGTCACGCTGTGGTCAATGCCGGTACAGCGTCCGTACAACCCGAACTCCCGCCGTATTGCCGAGATGATCCAGAGCGACTGGGCGAAAGTGGGCGTGAAGGCCAAAATCGTCTCTTACGAGTGGGGAGAGTATCTTTCCGGAATGCGTAAAGGCGAGCATGACTCCGCGCTGTTCGGCTGGATGTCGGACAACGGCGACCCGGATAACTTTGCCGATGTGCTGCTGGGCTGCAATAGCATCAAAACCGGCTCCAACGCTGCACGCTGGTGTAATAAGGATTATGATGCCCTGGTGCAGAAAGCCAAACTGACCAGCAACCCGGACGATCGTGCGAAGCTGTATAGCCAGGCGCAGGAGATTTTCTATCAGCAGGCGCCGTGGATTGCGCTGGCAAACGGCAAAACGTTCTATGCTACCCGCAGCAACGTCACGGGTTACAGCGTGAGCCTGATGGGCAGTGATTTCTCAAAAGCGAAGCTGAACTGATTGTGTGCCCGGTGGCGCTGCGCTTACCGGGCCTACGGTACGCCAGGTAGGCCGGGTAAGGCGTAGCCGCCACCCGGCAACGAAAAAGGAGTGACAATGTCACATTTAAACGAAGTTATCGCCCGTGTGGATGCCGCGCTTGACGAAAGCGTCATTGCACATATGAACGAACTGCTGATTGAACTGAGCGATGATGCTGAGCTGAGCCGCGAAGAACGCTATACCCAGCAGCAGCGCCTGCGTACCGCGATTTCGCACCACGGTAAGCAGCATAAAGAAGAGATGGAGGCGCGCCAGGAGCAGCTCACCAAAGGCGGCGTTATTCTGTAATGTTCAAAACTGGCGTCGGGCCACCAGCCACGCGCCCACCACCAGCATCACTGCGCCGCACACCGGGCCAATCAGCGCCCGCAACGGAATGCCATGGCTTTTCAGCACGTCCATTATCAGCCCGCCGATGAGCTGGCTTGCCACCAGCACGGCGATGGTTGTCGCCGCGCCAACGTTCTGGTAACCACTAATGCTGGCAAAAACAAAAAATGAGCCCAGCAACCCGGGGATCAACGTCCACCAGCGTACCGTGGATGCCAGCTCGCTAAACCCCGCGCCCCCTTGTTTAAACAGCAGAATGCTAACAAACAACACAATGCCGACCAGCGAGTTCAGCAGCATCGCAATGAGTATGGTGGAAGAGGACTGGGTGATACGCACCATCAGGGTATTTTGCACCACCAGGCCAATGCCCGCCGCCACCAGAAAAGCCAGCGTCAGTGATTGGTTCATTTAATCGCATCCGGATCGCTGCGCTCATCAAGCTGCAGCTGCATAAAGGTTAAGTCCAGCCAGCGGCCAAATTTGGTGCCCACCTGCGGCATCTGACCCGTTGTAACAAAGCCAAGCGTCTGATGAAGATGGATGGAGGCGTGGTTCTGCGCTTCAATCCCCGCCACCATCACGTGTTTGCCGATGTCACGGGCTTCAATAATCAACGCCTTCATCAGCATACGGCCAATGCCTTTGCCCTGGTGATCCGGGTGGACGTAAACCGAGTGCTCTACCGTATGACGAAAACCGTCAAAGGCGCGCCAGTCACCGAAGGAGGCGTAGCCGGTGATGATGCCATTCTCTTCGCTTACCAGCACCGGATAACCTGCGAGGGTGCGGGCCTCAAACCATGCGATACGGTTATCAGTATCGACCGTGGTATCGTTCCAGATCGCGGCGGTGTGCAGCACCGCGTGGTTGTAAATTTCACCAATAGCGGCGCAGTCTTCTTTGCAGGCATGACGAACGATCATGATGGAACCCCTGAATGTGTTGTTTACTATGTTATTACGTTATTGCTACGATATTACACAACAACCCGGACAGATGGCTACGGTATAAGCCCGATTTTTTTGTTATTAAAACCTCATTGAAATACCGTTCATACACTATAGTATGACGTCATGAACACCATAACAGACACGATGAATCAACGGATTAGCGCAAGAATTCGCCTTGAACGCGAATCACGCGGATGGTCGCTGAGCGAACTCGCCGATCGGGCAGGCGTCTCGCGCGCCATGATCCACAAAATTGAGCGCGGCGACAGCAGCCCGACGGCAACGCTGCTTGCGCGCTTATCCGGCGCGTTCGGCATCAGCATGTCAACGCTGATAGCAAGAGCGGAGATGCAGGAGGGTAAACTGCTGCGCCTTGCTAACCAGCCCGTCTGGCGCGATCCGCAAACCCATTACCTGCGCCGCCACGTTTCACCGCGCACCGATCTGCCCATCGATCTTGTCCAGGTTGAACTGCCCGCCGGGAGCGATGTGCCGATGCCCGCATCGTCCTATGCGCTGGCCCGCCAGCTGATCTGGCTGCAGTCCGGGGAGCTGGTCTTTCAGGAAGGCGACACCCGCCACGAAATGCAGGCCGGGGATTGTCTGGAGCTCGGGCCGCCCAATGACTGTCGGTTCATTAACGAAACCAATGAACCCTGCGTCTATCTGGTGGTTCGTCTTAACCAGTCTGGCTCGTAATGTTAAGGCGCTCAGGCGGATCATGAGCCAGGATCAATGGACATCTGTACCATAAGGAGTCTCTGATGAATCAATCTGTTTCGCAAAATCGTCGCTGGGTACTGGCTTCGCGTCCACACGGCGCGCCGGTCGCGGATAACTTTCGTCTCGAAGAGCAGCCGGTTCCGGTACCGGCGGCAGGAGAAGTTCTGCTGCGTACGATCTGGCTTTCGCTTGACCCGTACATGCGCGGCCGCATGAGCGATGCGCCATCCTATTCACCGCCGGTTGAAATTGGTGCGGTGATGGTCGGCGGAACGGTCAGTCGCGTTGAGCAGTCCAGTCATCCGGATTTTAAAGCAGGAGAATGGGTGCTGGGATACAGCGGCTGGCAGGAGTACGACCTCTCTGACGGCAGTGGTCTGGTCAAACTGGGCGAAAATCCCTCCCATCCTTCCTGGGCGCTGGGCGTTCTGGGAATGCCGGGCTTTACCGCCTATATGGGGCTGCTGGATATCGGGCAACCCAAAGCGGGTGAGACTCTGGTGGTTGCCGCGGCAACGGGGCCCGTAGGTGCGACGGTTGGGCAAATCGGTAAAATCAAAGGCTGCCGGGTCATCGGTGTGGCCGGAGGCGCAGAGAAATGCCGCCATGCCGTTGAGGTGCTGGGCTTTGACCAGTGTCTGGATCATCATGCCGATGATTTTGCCACGCAGCTTCAGAACGCCTGCCCGAACGGTATTGATATCTATTATGAAAACGTTGGCGGTAAGGTCTTTGACGCCGTGCTCCCGCTGCTCAATACCTCCGCGCGGGTGCCGGTATGTGGTCTGGTGAGCGGCTACAATGCCACCGGTCTGCCTGAGGGGCCGGATCGTTTGCCGCTGTTAATGGGCACCATCCTGAAAAAACGCATTCGTATGCAGGGTTTTATCATCGGCCAGGATTACGGACACCGCATCAAAGAGTTCCAGGAAGAGATGGGGCGCTGGGTGCAGGAGGGTAAAATCCACTATCGTGAACAGGTGACCGACGGGCTGGAAAACGCACCGGATGCGCTGATTGGCCTTCTGGAAGGCAAAAACTTTGGCAAAGTCGTGATTCGCGTCGCGGCAGACAATAAATAAACAAGATTATGGCGGGGGGGGCCGCCCCCATTTTTTTTTTAGATAAAAAATATTTTTTTTTTTTTAAAATACACAACATTTTTTTTT